>CAZGUO010000050.1:0-6409 GCA_964529185.1 uncultured Thermoplasmatales archaeon | reverse complement strand
AAGCACCACCGGCTCTCAAGGCCGGCGCATTGGGCCGGACTTTGCTACCTCGGCGTAGAAGCAATAACGAATAAAGAAAGCTGATAAAAAGTGTTTCTCAGGATTTCAAAACAATCTCTATATGTACACCATCTGGTACGTGGATTCTCATGAGCTGTCTCAGCGCCCTGTCGCTTGCATCGAGATCTATCAATCTCTTGTGAATCCTCATCTCCCAGTGGTCCCAGGTTTCAGATCCCTCACCATCTGGGCTCTTTCTGCAGGGAACTCTAAGTCTTTTGGTTGGCAGAGGTACAGGTCCACTGTAGGCAACACCGGTTCTCTCTGCTATCATCTTAATCTGATTACAAACCTCGTCCAGCTTTTTTGGATCGGTTCCGGTTAGAGAGATTCTAGCCTTCTGCGCCATGTCTTTCCCTTAAAGAAAAAGAGTATGGGGAAGGTGTTTTTATGCTTTTTCCACCTCGACACATACGCCAGCAGCTACTGTTTGACCCATGTCTCTTACTGCAAATCTGCCTAGCTGTGGGAACTCACTCACTGGTTCAATGACCATGGGTCTTGTTGGAACTATTTTTACCAGTGCTGCATCTCCAGTCTTCAGGAACTGTGGATTCTCTTCTATTACTTCTCCAGTCCTTGGGTTGAATTTCTTGATCAGTTCCTCAAATCTGCACGCAACTTGAGCGGTGTGGCAGTGGAATACTGGAGTGTATCCCTTTGTTATTGCCGTTGGATGATTCAGGACAATTATCCTCGCTATGAAGGATTTTGCTACGGTTGGCGGATTATCAACAGGACCAGCAACATCTCCTCTTCTTATGTCGTTCTTTGCAACCCCTCTGATGTTGGCCCCTATGTTATCTCCCGGCATTGCCTGCTGTATTTGCTCGTGATGCATCTCTATTGTCTTCACTTCTCCAATCACTCCGCCCGGCTTCTTGCTTGGAAGGAATATCAGCTTCATTCCCGGCTTCATTACTCCTGTCTCTATCTTACCAACAGGAACTGTGCCAACTCCCGTTATCGAGTAAACATCCTGAATTGGCCACCTGAGAGGCTTGTCGATCGGCTTTTCAGGCACCTTGAAATTATTGACCGCTTCCAGTATTGTTGGACCATCCCACCAGTCCAGCTTGCCCTTCTCCTTTACGTTGTCTCCGTTGAATGCCGAGACTGGAACATATTGCAGTTGATCATCCTTATAACCGATGCTCTTTAGAAGCTTGTCAACCTCTGCTTTTACCTCTTCGAACTTCTCCTTGCTGTATCCAACCTCATCCATTTTGTTTATTGCTACAACCATTTGATCTACGCCCAAGGTCTTTGCCAGGAATGCATGCTCCTTTGTCTGTGCCATCACTCCATCAGGTGCTGCTACCACTAGGATAGCTGCATCTGCCTGGCTTGTACCCGTGATCATGTTCTTTACGAAGTCCCTGTGTCCTGGGGCATCGATGATTGTGAAGTAATACTTATCGGTATCGAACCTCTTGTGGGCAACATCTATTGTGAGACCTCTTTCCCTCTCTTCCTTCAACTGGTCAAAGATCCATGCCAGCGCAAAGCTCTCCTTACCCTTTGCCTTTGCTTCCTCTTTGAACTTCTCCAGTAAATGTGCCGGGAACTGACCCGTATCTAGCAATAGCCTTCCTACTAGCGTTGATTTACCATGGTCGACGTGCCCTATCACTACCAAGTTCAGGTGTGGTTTTTCTGCCATAATTATACCTCCTCCTTCAGGCAAATCTCGTAGAGGTATTTAGAATTTTTCCTCTTCGATTGCGTATCTGGTACCCCTTTATAAGGTTTATGATTTTAAAGTTTCGTACTTTGTCGAAATCAATATAGCAAATTTTAAATATGACTTCGGAAAATCGTGACGTTACCGTGGTAAAATGGGTAGGGATGGGAGAAATATAGGAAGCGATATCGCCACTGCTATTTTGTATATGCTTATTGCGGTAATGATCTCAATGTGGCTAACTATATTTCCCTAGCAAGAGCTGTGTTCTATAGCATTATTTGGACAAGCACTTACGCAGGCGCAACACTCTATGCATTCTTCAACGTTCTTTGCCACCGCTTTACCATTTACTACCTCATAGATGCTTACGGGACAAGCTGTAACACACTCTCCAGACCCACTACACTTATCGTAGTCTATTTTTATTGTTATACCTCCTCCAGAAAATTCTTTTATTGCCATGTTATCCAAATTTGAAACCTTTTCCAAGTTATTAAATCTATCTCAAGATAAGTTTTTCTATACGATCAGTTACCTTTTTTCTGTATTTCTCATCGACAACAACCATCAGATACCAATCAGGTATCTTCTTCTCCTTTATTGCTCTAGCTATGGGCGTAATCTCCATCAGATCAACAATCTCTTCGTCATACAAAACAGGTATCTCAACTTTGTCTATCCTTGGTTCAGAGAGAAAAAGCTCTCTCTTTGGCACATCTATGATTACGTGTCCTCTAGGTATATCTAGCTCATCCTCAAGCTCCTTTTCCTTCTCGCTTCTCTTTTGAGGATCTTCCAGATAGCTCAATGTTTGCACCTTTTCCTCATCAACTGCAGGAACGGAATAAACCTGCTTAAACAACCTCCTGTATTTCAATCTAACAACTATCTCCTTCTGAATATCTCCTTTCTCTTTCAGCTCGGATAACATCTCCCAATCTGTTAGCTTATAGAACTCAAAAACATCCTCTACAAGCTCCATCGCTTTCGATAACATAAGCTCAGCTATCCTAACAGTCTTGTGGAAATAAACCGAAGAGTACATCAGTTCTCTAGATATCAGAATATTCTCCACAACACTTATGCCCTTTTTATTTATCGCTAGCATATCATCATGCAAAGTCAGAGTGTGGAAAAACCTGTCAACATCTATAGTACCATAAGCTACACCAGTATAGTATCCATCTCTGAGCAGATAATCGAGTTGATCCACATCAATAGGACTATTCAGGAGCTGAGAGAGGTATTTTTCCCTTTTGCATCTTCCTCTTATGATATCTATGATCCTTGACCTGTCTATCCCGTTATCTTCAAGAATCTCCACAACAGATTTACTATCAACGAATCCACCTTCACCATCTTTTAAGATGCATTCCTCTCCCTTCAGTATTCTCTCCGTGAGATCGACGTGATCTATGCCAAATTTCTCTCTAAGTATAGATTCTAGGGTGTGAGAAAAAGGACCATGTCCAATGTCATGAAGCAGAGCTGCGCACTCCAATAAAATCCTATCCTCTTCGCTTAGCGATAATGCATCTCCTGCACGCCTTGCCATGTGATATGCTCCTATGGAATGCTCCAGTCTCGTGTGATTCGCTCCCGGAAAAACCATGTAAGCAAACCCTAGCTGTTTGATATTGTGCAACCTCTGCAATTCGGGACTTTCCAGAAGATCAACAAATATCCCATCGAACCTTATGTTTCCGTGGATAGGATCTCTTACTATCTTGAAACTCTCTTTACTCACCGACATCCCTCGGATCCGTAATTCTACCATAAATAGCGCTTGCTGCTGCTGTGGCGGGACTAACCAAATATATCTCTCCACCTTTACCTATCTTTCCGGGATAGTTTCTGTTACTAGTCGAGAGGGTCACATCTCCTTTAGCTAGAACTCCTGGATGTCCTATCGTACATAGAGCACAGCTTGGATTTGTAACTACTGCCCCTGCTTCTATAAATATCTTTATCAAACCCTCATCGATCGCTTTCTTCAAAACCTCTGTTGTTGCTGGAGTTATGATCAATCTGCAACCTTCTTTGACCTTCTTACCTTTCAGTATCTTTGCAGCTATCCTTAGATCTTCTATTCTACCATTTGTGCATGATCCTATAAAAACTTGATCTATTTCTTTACCTTCAACCTCTCTGACAGCCTTTACATTATCTGGAGAATGGGGGCATGCTATCATTGGTTCGAGATCAGATACGTCAAAGTTGTATTCATCTAAGTATTCGGCATCCTTGTCTGGAAGGATGGGCTTAACATCTTTCCCGATCTTCTTTTGCAGGAAATTCAAGACCTTTTCGTTGGGAACCATAAAACCTATCTTTCCATCCATTTCCGTTACCATGCTGGCTATGGTTATTCTTCCATCTAGACCTAGATTATCTATAAAACTGCCATAGAACTCCACAGCTTTATATGATAGACCATCAGCCTTGAAGTATCCGACCAAACTCAAGATAACATCCTTTGGAGTAACAAACTCCTTTAGTTTTCCATCTATATTTATCTTTACCGTCTCTGGAACTCTGTACCACAGCTTACCGTACCTCATCGCAGTAACTATGTCTGTTATTCCAACTCCAGTAGAAAATGCTTGAGCTACACCTAAAAGATTCATGTGGCTATCTGTCCCGATTATGACATCATAAGGCTTCACCAGACCATGCTCCAATAAGGTATGCTGTCCTATCCCATTGTTTATATCAAAGAGCCTGACCCCTTGCCTTTTCACAAACTCTCTACATATCTTCTGATTCTCAGCTTCCTTTATCTGTCGAGGAGGTATATGCAGATCGAATGTTATTGCCACCTTTTTCGGATCAAAAACAGGCTCGTTTCCAAACTCCTTCTCATACTTTAGAATGACATTCGGTCCTCCGAAATCTCTCATGGCAACAAGATCAACTTTTGCCCATACTTTGTCTCCTGGAGATATCGATCTCTCTCCAGATGCTTTAGAAAGAATCTTCTCTACTATAGTGAAGCTCATGCTATTAGATAAACGAAGAGGGTTTTATGTAGATTTCTTCTTTTGTTCCCTCTTCGCTTCTTTCAGCATCTCAATATAGCTCTCTGCATCCTCCTTTGCCCAGTCAGAAACCTTGTATCTCTTCACGCTTCCATCTGGAGTAAGGGTCACGACTTCTTTTATCCCAGCGTTTATTAAAGCTCTCTTACACCTGGCGCAAGGTCTCCCCTCTTCAGTAACATTTCCGTCCACTCTTTCTCCATAGAGATACAGTATACCACCCATTACGCTCGACCCGTGCCTTGCTGCATTCAGAAGAGCGTTTTCTTCAGCATGAACAGCGGGGCAGTAATCATAACCAGTATATGAGGGAAGATCCATTACATCTTTCAGACACCCTACCTCATTACAGTTTACAGAACCTCTCGCTGGACCATTATAACCTGTGGAAACTATAGCATCATCTTTCACTATTATTGCACCGAATCTTCTCCTTATGCAAGGCGATCTCTGAGCAACAGCCTTTGCAATGTCAAGGTAGTAGATGTCTTTGGGGGGTCTTCCATTTTGAGAAGTTCTATTTTTATTCATCAAACTCGGATTAGGTTGCTACTTTTTGAATTTTCCTTTTACAGATACATCGATGCCAGTACGAGAATTATGAGTAATATAACCATAATAACAAGGGTTCTCCTGATGAATCTCCTTGCTATCGCCTTCTCATAGTACTTGCGGGGACCTATGTTCAGTATTAAAGTTGCCAGGAGACTCCCAGCCATAAGGCCCACAAGATTATCCAGAGTTATAGTAAAAGGACCAGCAAATCTATCGATATATCCTACCAGAGATATTCCGCTCACGACCGCCGGAGGCAGAATCGCCGCCGCTATGGCTACTCCCGCCATACTCTCTGGTACGCCTTTAGACAGAGCAAGGATCGATGCAAATCCCAGTAGGATGGCGATCACAACATAGACGGGGTTTACGATCATCCTTGATGCGATCTCGGGCGTTTCGGGTAAAGGTGTAAATCTCGACAGAATCCAGCTGAACCCAAACGATAGAAAGATCACGATCAGTATCATGAGTGCCAGGTTTCCAATGCTTTTGAATGCATCTTTCACATCTCCGACCGCCGTGTTTACAGCAAACGCATATATGGGTCCCAGCAGAGGCGATAGAAGCATAGCCCCTATAACTATGGCTACATTGTTCATGAACAAACCTATCATAGCTATGATTCCAGCTATAGATGTCAATCCCAGCTTTCCGATGTCAAGCTTTGTGTAAATTCTGACCGAGTCTAGGAGTTTTTCCACGGGCGTGGATCCCACGAATTTCTTCCTCTTCTCGATCTTTTCCAGTACCGGAGATTTAACGAAGTATGGAGAGGAAACCTCGATCAAACTCTCTTTGAATCTGAAATCCATACATCTATCAAGCTTTGTAATTACATCTTCGAGCTCCTCATCGGGAATATAAGCAGTTATTACCGCAAGATCCCCTCTCCTCTCCACGACATGCAATCTTTTTCCAAAAATCTTCTCTATCTCTCTGGCTTTCTCCCTCCCGGTTGTAACCACAACTTTCTTCACGATTTCTAATGCATGAATACCCTTATAACTATAACGAGGAGGATTCTTCTCAAATGGTCGATGTCATCTTTTTAAAACATCTTGTAATC
>CAZGUO010000049.1:0-6441 GCA_964529185.1 uncultured Thermoplasmatales archaeon | reverse complement strand
GGCTCGAGGGGATTCGAACCCCTGACCAACAGGTTAAGAGCCTGTCGCTCTACCTGGCTGAGCTACGAGCCCTACCAGACAACAGAGAATAACAGATAGTATATATAGATATTACTGTCACTTGAAACCATCAACTTGGAGAAGATACACTACTCTGAGAGAAAAATCTGAAGATCTGGATTTTTACAACCCTAGAGAGCAAAAGCGCGACTTGAGTTTTGTTTCTCCATAGGATGAAAAAATAGTGTATCATCTTCAGTTTATAGAGCATCACTTGTCAAGCAGTGATATATACTTCTTATCTACAAAATCAGTAACATACACATCTTTTCCTGCCTTGTATATCTTTACACCATCTTCTCGCGCCCTCTTTGCATCTATTTTGAGTATAACTGGATCATCTGTTCTGACCTTTCCTGCCTCGATCGCCTTCTCTATACTTCCACTGAGATGGACCTTTCTTCGATCACTAGGATGGAGACCGCTTTCAAGTATAAATTCCAGCTCTTCTTTGGTTACCGGGTAGTAAAGTACATCAACATCTGCTTCAGGCAGATCGTCGAGCTTCACCTCTATAGTATGACCATATGTAGCTCTTATCATGCCTCCATATATCTGGTATCTCCCTTTTGGATCCGTTTCAACCAGTGCTCTTAGATGCTCTTCTCTCAACCATTGAAAACCAGATCTACTTATTTTCAATGCATCTAACAACTCCTTTATATCCACCCATCCACGTCCATCTATCTTTAGATTTAGTTTATCTGGAAAATGTCTCAATAAACCGGCAAGCAATCTTCCAAGTATATCTATCTCTTTATCACTCATCAAAAATCTTCCTTTTTTCCCACACTTTGGGCAGAACTCTCCCCTGTAATATCCATGATCTGGACATACCGCTAGCATCACTTTAAGTAATGACAATCTATGGTATAAATTTTTGTACTGGAGCGATATACAAAATTGGTGTTAAATTGGATAGAGAAGATATGAAAAGGTTGGCTGCTGAAAAGGCCCTAGACTACATAGAAGACGGTATGGTCGTTGGATTGGGTACGGGATCGACTGTTGAATACTTTATTCCAAAACTTGGAAAGAAAATCAAAGAAGAAAAGATAGAGATAGTAGGGATACCCACCTCCCACAGAACAAAAAGGATTGCAAAGGAACATGGTATTCCACTATCAACTCTTAAAGATCATCCCCACATAGATGTCACTGTGGATGGTGCAGACGAAGTAGATCCAGAGCTCAACTTGATAAAGGGTGGCGGCGGCGCTCTGACTAGGGAGAAGATTGTAGCTTTTTCATCTGAGAAAGAGGTTATAATAGTTGATGAATCGAAACTCGTACAAAAGTTAGGAGTTTCTTTTCCTCTTCCAGTAGAAGTTATACCGTTTGGATGGTATCCAACGAAACTAAGGATCGAGAAAGAGTTTGGTTGCAAGGCTGAGTTGAGAATGAGCGATGAAGGTCCTTTCACATCAGATAATATGAATTATATAATAGACTGTGAATTTTCTTCAGGCATAGATGATCCTCGGGATCTCGAGAAGAAACTGAACTCCATACCTGGCGTGGTTGAGGTGGGTCTGTTTGTAGATCTTGCAGATATCGTTATAGCTGGTACCAGAGAAGGTATAAAGATCTTTGAAAAGTGATTGGATGAGAGAATTTGAACACTGGTACAGAAGGATGGCTCATATAGCTGCATCTTCGTTTGTATCATACTATCTTCTTCCCGATGATGGCTGGATTGGTATTTTGAAGAAGGTTGTGGTTTTCTCTCTACTGCTGGCTTGCCTAATATTTGATCTAGTCAGATTGAAAGGAAGAGGATATAGGTTTTTTTGCTTGAGAGGTTATGAAGAGGACAGAGTTGGAAGTTACGTATACTTTGGTATTGGAACTGCCATACTTCTCTTGCTTTTCCCTCAACAGATAGCGATTCCATGCATAATATCCGCATCTCTCGTTGATCCTGTAGTTGGTGATGTGAGAAGATTTAGCCGTAACTTATCTTATATAGTTGCATTTGCATTGTCTTTTTTAATATTCTACTCAGCCTGGTTAACATCTCCATATGCCATACTGGTATCCCTGATTTCTGCAACGGTATTGGTATTAAGTGAGCTTAAAAAATTCCGATACATAGATGATGATCTTCTCATGCAAATAGCGCCCGCCATTGTGATGTTATTGCTATACATAATTCTCGGTGAAGGGGTAATGCCAAGAAAATTGATATTGCCCCTCGTGGAGGTGAAGTGATTGAATCTTGAGAAATACCTTTTCCCATTGTTTGTGATAGCACCTCTCCTAACCTCAATAGCTTTAATAAAGGAGTATATTGAGTATGGCTTGATAGAGGATCTTCTCTTATCTGTAACAATTATAGTAGTAACATTAATCTTTTTCGTGCTCTCGATCAGATCTTTTTTAGCCGGTAGAGAGCGGGCATGAAGAATACGGCTCCCAAAAGAGAAAGTATGATCATGGAGATAACGACCTTCGTGAATTCCTGCAGAGAGGGGACATTCACGAAATACACCGCCAACAAACCAGCCACAGTGGTAAGAGCAGCCTCTAGCAAAGATAAACCTGTTCCCTCTATGGCCTTTTCCATAGCCTCCTCTTTACCCAATCCTTCCTCCACACCTTCAAGATATCTTTTTGTTATATGAACTCCATAGTCAACGCCCGTTCCCACAATTATCGATGCTATGGAGATTGTTACAACGGATAGAGATATTCCTAGCGATACAAGTATGCCCGGCTCCAGCAGCAAGACAAAGATTACGGGTATTATTGTTAAAAATGCATGCAGGGATGATCTGAATATGAGGATGAGTGTTGCAAATACGAGAAGTATGGATAAAAAGAGGGATCTGGTCTGCTGTTCGAAGAGAAGATCATTTATGGCTACATTTATTGGAGTTGCACCCGTAATGGGATAGACCTTTCCTCCAGGTATAGACGTGTTGTATATTATGGAGTTTATCGCCGTTACAACTTCCTTCTGCTGTTCCATGCTCAGCCCTATGGGAATATTGACGCTTATCAGGGTTTTGGAAAAATCTTCATCAATTGCCGTCTCGATCTTGTCTTCCATGAGACTGTATATCAGTTGTAATCTGATAGAATCATCCGGCAAATCTTCTAGATTAATCTTCTTTATTATGTCTGCAATTGATACGAATGTTACTCCCGCATTATGAATTCTGAAATCCGATCTCATTCTCTCTTCCATGTTGTATATCTCTTTTATGACTTTGGGATCTTTAAGATCGCCCTCAACCATTATAAGATTCAGACTACCACTGCTACCAAAACGTTCCGAAAATTCTTTCGTTTTGAGAACAACCGGATTGTCTTTTGGTGCCATGGAGAAATAGTTGACATCGGTTCCAACCTTTGGGAAAACCGCTAAAGAGAAGATAGCTATCGCTACTCCCAAGAAAACGATCCTGCTACTGTTTTTTGTAGCGAACTTTGCAAGCCTTTTCCAAGCAGGCACCTCCACCTTTTCACGAAAGTCTAGAACCACTATCAATGGTGGAACCATTATGAGAGTAGAAAAGAAACAAAGAACGATTCCTAGAGAACAGCCGAAGCCAAAATCTCTCAAGGGAGCCATGCTCGATATCATCAGAGAACCGAAGCCTATTGCTGTGGTAATCGTTGACAGCAATACAGCTTTACCTGTTGTTGCTATGGATTTTCGTGCTTTCTTTATATGGTCTCCCCTCTCTTCAAGAAATCTATTCATGAGATGTATGGAATAATCCACCCCCAATCCCAGTAATAGAGCAACTATTGCTATGGAGAGCATGGTTAACTGTGGTCTAACTATGCCAAGTATACCGAATGTCATAAATATTGAGTAGGCTGTTGGCAGAAAAGTTATAATTAGACCTTTGAAAGATCTGTGAAAAGCAAATAATACGATGGAAACGAAGAATATCGCCAGAGGGAATATGATAGCCATGCTTCTGAGGTTCCATTCTCTTAAAGAATCTCTTAACGGTAGAGTTCCGACGAGGTACATCTTTGTATCTACGCTAGCCACAGCATCTTCAGCCCTCTTCAAAATCTCCCTTTCATCGGCATCGCTTGAGAGAGTAAATACAACAGCCGAAGCTTTGTAATCATCTGTTAATACAGTTTTTCTCGCCTCTCCAATTCTCGCAACATACTTCATTATCTTGCTCTCGCTGGATGGTAACTCATACTTTCCCTCTCCAGCCGGCGGCGGAAGGCTGTTTTTGAGTTTGATGAGAGATGTTATGGATGTTTCACTAACGATTCCATCAAGCTCTCCCCTGTCATGTCTATATGGATTTATCTTGTTGGTAACATAATCTATATCTTTCAGTGTCTCTAGATCTAATACATCGTCACTCTCTACATATATTATCAAAGTATCTCCTATGTTCCACTCCTCGCCGATATACTTCAAAAGTTTTATCGTTGGCTCGTCTTCTGGTAAAAACTTGCCGAGATCAGATTCCATGTAAAGATTCTTTGCGTTAAATGCTATCAGAAACGTGATAATGGTATATACCAGTAGCACGGTCTTTGGTTTCTTCACCAGAATTCCTGCTATATCGAGAGATTTCATTCACCTAAAGAGTAAGAAAAAGATGTTAATGTAGTTAATGGATCTTCAATTTGATCACCCAGCAATCATAACTTTTGTTTCCGTATCTATCTTTGTATCCAACCAGATATAAAAGATTCTTGTAGCCACATATCCAGACTCCCGCATCCTCAAACCTTCCTCCAAACGTCTTCCTCCATATTATTTTTCCACTCTCATTGATCTTCACCAAGAGAAGATTATCTTCGCCACTACCAAATACTCCCTCATAGCCAACCGCATAGCAAAAATCACCTACCCTTACAATCGAGCTGAGACCCGTGCTTTTATCACCCTCCAGCCTGTTCAGGTATGTCTCGTTTCCATCCGTGATCACCACGAGACCGCTCCATTTGTCTTCTTTGCACTCAGAATGACCGACCGCTATTATTTTTTCATTCTCAACCGCAACATCATTAAACAGATCCATGTGATCCTCGCCATAGGTGCTATTCCGTATCTCCATACCATTTCCATCAATCCATACTATCCAAGCATCCATATCTCCTTTTGTCTTGTAAGATGATGTCATTCCAGCAAGGACGATCTCTCCATCTTTCAGCGCTTTTCCAGATCTGAACTCATCATACCCATCCCCTCCATACGTCTTATTCCATATTTCGTTACCATTTTTATCTACCTTTACCAACCATGCATCCGTGCTTCCATCTTTGCTGTAGGAAGTTGTTGATCCCGCTATCAGGTAACCGTCGTCACATCTTATTAATGTCATACCCTTTTCGTACCCATCTCCTCCATATGTTTTGTTCCATATCTCTGTTCCATTTTTATCTACCTTTACCAACCATGTATCCGTTCCGCCTTTTCCATACGAGGATGTGTATCCAACTACGAGATATCCATCGCTGAGATTGATAACCGCTTTACCTATATCTTCCCCCTTTCCACCAAAGGTCTTACTGAATATTACCTCCCCATTTCCATCTATGCATAGCAAAAACAGATCGCTATCATTTTTGTCTTCTGCACGACCGGTGATGATCAATCTGTTTCCATCTGTAGAGATAAAAAATCCTTCCTCCGATTTTGAGATATCATAACATTTTTCCCATACTACCATACCCTCTCCCGTTAGACATCCCACAAGCAGTAAACATATTATGATGATCGATAGAGTGAATAACGCCTTCTTTCTCATGCTCGCCATCATATACACGAGTCCTTTTAAATACTTGATGCGATTTCGGTCTATTGGAGATCTTACTCAAGACTAAAATATTTATAATAGTTTATGTATAAATAAAATGGGTATAATTTATGAAGAGATGGGTTCTTGCTTGGATATTGGCGATACTGCTACAGTTCTCCGTTGTAGCAATAGGAATCAATCTCATCGCCTATGGCATAAATCAGCCACATCAAGGTACCTACAATACCGTACCATACACCCCTACTCAACTTACAGCGGAGGCCGGAGGACCATACCAGAACAATACGGGGAGAGGTGTAAAGTTTGTCGGCGCCGCATGGCCATCCTCTTATGGAGGCCATCTAGTTTTGTACAGATGGGATTTTGGAGATGGGAGCGATCCATATATTGGATATTTTACCGACACATCGCAATTTGCTCCCGCTAATTATGGGAGCGGAGCCTATCTATGCCCAGCATATCATGAGTATGAAAACGATGGATACTATATCGCCAATTTAACGGTCTATGACAGTAGGGGAAACAGTGCATCAGATAGTGCACTTGTAGCGATAAATAGACCTCTGCAAGATGTTGATTATCCATCCTGGCCCTCGGACTGGTGGACTGCTCCCGAATCCCCTGAAAATGA
>CAZGUO010000048.1:0-6580 GCA_964529185.1 uncultured Thermoplasmatales archaeon | reverse complement strand
AGCGGGATCGGTTGCCCGGACCGCCCGCGGGTAGGGCGCACAGTAGAATGCCGCCAGGGGGAGAAACCGTAGGTTTCTCCCCTAACAGAAGGGGGCTTACGGCCTGCACCTGGCGCCGCCATTATGTTTATTCCATAGAACAAAGTTCTGTAATTTTACTCCTCTCAGATTTATAAAATATGTTTATATTATTGATACTGGAGGGGCATCTACAACAGAGATCTACAAAAAATTTCAACAAACTCTTCCCACTCCTCCTAACTCTGATTTTTAATAAAAAGACCAGAAAAATAAAAAATCAGAAATCTAAAGATAGAGAGGCGGAAAAGGTTTAGTCAAACTCTGTTTCTTCTCCTCCGACTTTTCCTGACTCCTTTCCCTTCTCCTCTGTTCCCTTTGCAGCTATGATATCATCTATTCTCATGATCATTATTGCTGCTTCTGCAGCAGCTCTGACTTCTTGGGTGCTGACCCTCAATGGCTCTATCACTTTCTTCTTCATCATATCTGCAACATCACCAGTCTCGACGTCAACACCTGCGTACTTCATGCCCTTCTTGTGCGCCGCCCTCACCTTGATCATCATGTCGATTGGATCGAGCCCTGCGTTCTCTGCTAGCGTTCTTGGAACGATCTCTATTGCATCCGCAAATGCTTCGATTGCCATCTGTTCTCTGCCACCAACAGATGGTGCAAACTCTCTGAGTTGAATTGCTATCTCTGTTGCTGCCGCACCGCCACCAGGTGTAATCTTTCCATCCTCAAGAGCGACCTTCACCACCGAGAGTGCATCATGCAGTGCTCTCTCCAGCTCATCAACGATGTGCTCTGTACCTCCCCTGATCAGTATCGATACAGCCTTTGGATTCTTACAGTCCATTATGAATGTCATTCTGTCATCGCCTATCTTTCTCTCTTCGACTACCCCTGCCTTACCCAGATCCTTTGGTGTTAGGTCATCGAGATTTGAAACTATCTTTGCACCCGTAGCCTTCGCTAATTTCTCCATATCGCTCTTCTTTGCTCTCCTTACCGCATATATTCCTTCCTTCGCCAGGAAGTGCTGTGCAATATCATCTATACCCTTCTGACAGATTAGCACGTTTGCGCCCGCCTTCTTGACCTTCTCGACCATCTTCTTGAGCATTGCCTCCTCTTCGTCCAGGAACTTCTGGAGCTGTGATGGATCGGTTATCTGGATTCTTGCATCAACCTCTGTCTTCTTAACCTCAAATGGTGCGTTTACAAGTGCTATCTTTGCGTTCTTAACGATCTTTGGCATGCCCTCATGTACTCTTTCCTTGTCAAGAATTATACCTTCTATCACCTGGGTGTCCTCTATGCTGCCGCCCTGCTTCTTTGTTATCTGAATATTATCCAGGTCAACAACCGTTCTTCCATTAATCTCCTCTGCAACCATTGTTACGGCTTTTACAACTATGTCTGCAAGCAGGTTCTTGGCTGCGCTTGCACCCTTGCTTGCCATTGCTGTCATAGCTATGTTTCTCAGGGTTTCCTTGTCATCCTTCTTAATGGTCTTTGCCATGGAGTTCAGGATTTCAACCGCCTTATCTGCTGCCATCTTGAAACCACTTGCTATAATTGTTGGGTGGATGTTCTTTTCGAGAAGTTCTCCTGCTGCCTTCAGGAGTTCACCTGTCAGAATTACAGCTGTGGTTGTACCGTCTCCGCACTCCTCATCCTGCGCCTTTGCAACCTCGACCATCATCTTTGCTGCAGGGTGCTCAACATCGATCTCCTTGAGAATTGTTGCACCATCGTTTGTTATTATTACATCTCCCATGCTGTCAACGAGCATCTTGTCCATACCCTTTGGACCAAGTGTTGACCTCACTGCATCAGCTATGGCTCTTGCTGCCATTATGTTGCTGTACTGTGCGCTTTTACCCCTCTCGCGCTTGGTTCCTTCCTTCAACACTATTATGGGCTGTTGTGCCATCATATTTCTACACCTCCCTCAAATCTTGTTACTTACTTAGCCTGAGGGCAAGACCAGTATATCATCACTTCTATATAAAGTTTTCTCTATATGATATGAAGCGATCCTTTACCAAAAACTAAAATAATCTTGACTGATATTGCTATTTCAGGTGAGAGTATGGAAATAGAAGCACTTAGAGAGAAGGCAAAGAGGCTTAAAGAGAGTGGTTTGAGTATCTATGAGATAGCCGCCGAGATGAACATAGCAGAGGAAACGGTTGAGTGGTTGTTGGGAAAGGAAGAGAAAGAGAGAAAGGGTAAAGACGTGAAGATCGGTTGGAGATCTGTTGGGGTTTTTCCATATAGGATGGGGCTCATTGCCAGCTGTATGGCAGATATGATCTTAGAAGAAGCAGAGAATAGAGAACTCGATATAGATACAATTGTGGGTATAGCAATAAATGGCATACCCTATGCTACTCTGATAGCTGAGGAGCTGGGATTGGAGCTGGCAATATTTAGACCTCATGTTGAGAAAGTCGGTGTCTTCAGCTCGAATTACGCTAGCGTGATGAACAAAAATGTGGTTATAGTGGATGATGTTGTTGGTAGTGGAAAGACCCTAAGGAAAGCGATAACGGCAACCAAGAAGGAAGGAGGAAATCCTGTTCTGTGCGTAACTTTGGTAAACAAGAGGGCACAAAACGATATTGATGGTGTTCCGCTAAGAGCCCTTATAAGAACAAGAGTCATATAGGGAAGATATTATGCACTGGGCCGATGTTTTGGCGAGTCAACTTGAGGAAGGTAAACACCATGTTATAGCTACTGGTATAACTCCCTCAGGTCCCATCCATATAGGCAACATGAGGGAGATCCTTACGGCAGATGCTATCTATAGAGCTGCGCTGGATAGGGGGTTGGATGCTGAGCTCATCTATGTGGCGGATGATTTTGATCAGCTCAGAAAGGTTTATCCATTTCTACCAAAGGAATACGAGAAATACGTAGGCATGCCCTTATCAGAGATACCCTGCCCTTGTGGAGAACATAAAAGCTATGCGGATCATTTTCTAGAAAGTTTTCTGGAATCTCTTAAGGAGCTGGGCGTGAGACCAAAAGTGTACAGAGCATCAAAGTTGTACAAGGAAGGAAACTACAGCGAATACATACAGATTGCTCTAGAGAAAACCAAAGAGATAAGAGATATCATAGAAAAAATATCCAAGAGGGATCTACCAAAGAACTGGATTCCTTTCAATATACTTTGCGAGAACTGCAAAAGATTAACCTCGACCGAGCCCCTGCTCTATGAGTATCCGAAGATAGAATACAGATGCGCCTGCGGATACGAGGGAGAAATAGACATAAGAAAAGGAGGGGTTGGAAAATTACCATGGAGAGTTGATTGGCCAGCAAGATGGAAGATGCTCGGAGTTACATTCGAGCCTTTTGGCAAAGATCATGCAGCAGCAGGGAGCTCGTGGGACACTGGGAAGGTGATTTCTGAGAAGATTTTCAATTATCCCCCTCCCCATCATGTTGTCTATGAATTTATACAACTTAAAGGTAAGGGCGCCATGCACAGCTCAAAGGGTACAGCTGTAAGTGCTGAAGAGATGCTCAACATGACTCCTCCCGAAGTGCTGAGATTTTTGATAATGAAAAACAAACCCTCGAAGCATATAGATTTTGATCCAGGTTTAGGATTGCTTGATCTGGTTGATGAGTATGATGAGGAAGAGAGGGTCTACTTTGGAGTGGAAGAGGAGAAAAGAGGGATGAAGGATCTCAGAAGGATATATGAGTTATCTCAACCTTACACAATCCCAAAAAGGCTTCCTTTACAGATCTCATATCGCCATCTTGCGACAGTGGTTCAGATAACCAGAGACTGGGAGGGGATCATAAATATTTTGAAAAGAACTGGACAGATCAAAGGAGAATTGGAAAAAGAAGATGAGGAGAGGTTGAAAAGCAGGGTTAAGCACGTTATATATTGGCTTGATAGATTTGCTCCAGAAAGGATAAAATTTGAGCTGAAGAAAGATATTACCAATTTGGATATAGGCGAAGAACAGAAAGAGTTTTTGAAGGAATATTTGGAGATAATAAGATCTATAGAATGGGATGCAGAAAAGTTACACGAAGCTGTTTATACAGCCTCCAACAACCTTGGAATAAATCCAAAGATTGGTTTCAAGACCATGTACCAGATATTACTAGGTAAGGACTATGGTCCAAGACTGGGATACTTCCTAACGACGTTAGGGAGAGATTTCGTTATTAAAAGGGTAGAGGAAGCGATAAATAAGTGATCCTCTTCTATTATAGATCTGAGATGATGAAATTCTACATCGAAACGTACGGATGCACAGCAAACAGAAACGATGAGAGCATAATAAAGGGGATATTACTCTCCAGCGGCTTTAAACAGGTAGATGATCCCAGATTGGCTGATGTATCAATAATACTCACCTGCACAGTCATAGGAACAACTGAACAGAGAATGCTGAATCGAATAAAATCTCTATATGCAACATCAAAAGATCTTATCGTATCTGGTTGCATGGCGAACGTTCAGGCTGATCTAGTGAAGAAGGTTGCTCCCGGAGCAAAGCTTCTTCCTCCAGACAAAATAGATCAGATTATTCGTGTTTTGGAGGGTAAACCAGTTGAGGAGAGAAGAATATCGAAAACATCTCTACCTAGGTGTTTCGATAACATAAGGGCTCCTATTTCGATATCTGAGGGATGTATGTTCTCGTGTTCATACTGCATAACCTCTAAAGCGAGGGGTAAGCTCGTTAGTTATCCTATCGAAGAGATAGTAAGCGTTGTTAAAAAGGCTGTGAAAAATGGTGCCAAAGAGATACAGCTCACATCCCAGGATCTTGCATCTTACGGTTTGGATAAAGGGCTAAAGCTACATGAACTTGTTAAAAGAGTATCCTCTGTAGATGGAGACTTCATGATCAGACTTGGTATGATGAATCCGCTGAGTGTGAAAAACAGATTGGAGGAGATAATAACCCTCTATCGATTTGATAAGGTTTACAAGTTTCTTCATCTTCCTGTTCAGTCCGGCGATGATTATATCCTGAAAAGAATGAATAGAGGATACTCATCAGAAGATTTTAAAGATATAGTGTATCGATTTCGGGCAGAATATCCGGAGATTACATTATCTACGGACATTATTGTCGGTTTTCCTGGGGAAGATGATGAAGCTTTCCAAAATACTGTGGATCTCATCAAAGAAATAGAGCCAGATATAGTCAACATAACCAGGTTTTCACCAAGACCCTTTACCAAGGCAAAGCACATGGATAAAAAGGTTCCAACCGATGTGGCAAAAGAAAGATCCAGATATCTAACTAATCTGTGCAGAGAGATCTCGAGGAAAAGGAACGAGATGTATGTGGGAAAGGTTTGCAGAGCATTGGTTACTGAGAAAGGAAAAGGAAATAGTATAGTAGCGAGAACATTTAATTATAAACCTGTCGTTCTCAACGAGATCGTAGATCTAGGAAGATTTGTAGATGTAGAGATTGCATCTGCTGAAACTACTCATCTCATCGGAAAGCTTATATAGAAAGTTTGTTATGGATGTTAGGAGGTGGATGGGAAGTGATAAGAGTAGCTATTAATGGGTTTGGCAGAATAGGTAGGAATACATTAAGGGCTGCCCTACAGCATAAGGATTATGGCAAAACCTTTGAAGTTGTCGCAATAAATGATCTCGGTGATCCAAAAACTCTATCCTATCTGCTTAAGTACGATTCCGTCTATGGTAGATTTCCAGGTACAGTAGAAACGACAGATGATGGCATAGTTGTGAACGGAAATCTCATAAAGATGTTTTCGAAACTCAACCCAGCAACACTGGATTGGGATAAGCTCGATATAGATGTTGTAATAGAATCTACTGGAGTATTCAGAAAAAGGGATGCTGCATCAAAGCATCTAGATGCTGGAGCAAAGAAGGTTATAATATCAGCACCATCTCCAGATCCTGATGTTACCATAGTTCTTGGAGTTAACGAAGAGGTATACGATCCGGATAAGCATCACATAATATCCATGGCATCCTGTACAACGAATAGCCTGGCTCCTCCACTAAAGGTGCTTAATGAGAATTTTGGTGTTAAAAAAGGTTTCATGACAACAGTCCATGCATATACCGGAGATCAAAGGATTCTTGACTTCCCGCACAAAGACTTGAGAAGAGCCAGAGCGGCTGCCGTGTCTATAGTTCCAACAACCACGGGAGCAGCAAAGGCCATAGGAAAGGTCATACCTGAACTTGATGGCAAAATGAATGGAATGGCTATGAGGGTTCCCGTTCCTGACGGATCTGTAACTGACATAAGTTGTTTGCTTGAGACTAACGTCACTAGGGATGAGATAAATGATGCTTTAAAGGAAGCTTCGGAAAATGATCTGAAAGGAATAATGGATTATACAGAGGAGCCCATAGTTTCAAGAGACATAATAGGAAATCCACATTCAGCCATAATAGATGGTCTCAGCACCATGGTGATAGCTGAGGATGGTGAAAAAGGAAACTTGATAAAGGTTCTCTCATGGTATGACAACGAGTGGGGTTACTCCTGTAGACTCGTTGACCTCGTAAACT
>CAZGUO010000047.1:0-6732 GCA_964529185.1 uncultured Thermoplasmatales archaeon | reverse complement strand
AATGGAGGGGAGAGGCAATATTCAACATGCTCCAGAAGAAAGGAATCTATGCCCACCCAGCAAGCTGGAAGGTGATGGCAGAGGAGAGTCCGGATGCATACAAGAATGTTGATGATGTCGTGAGAATCACTCACAATGCAGGAATATCGAAAAAAGTCGCAAAGATGGTTCCCCTTGGCGTGGTGAAGGGATAGAAACGATGAGATTCATACTTCTGAGTAGTTTTTACCGATTCAGACTCAAAAAATGATACATTTTTATAAATGTTACATTATATGGGATTGACGTTTGGTATTATAAACATAATGAGGGAGTTGGAAAAGATGAGAAGAAGTATATTGATGGTAATATTCTTCTCTGCAATAATTTTGGCACTTCCATTGACATCGGTATCAGGAGCTGAACATGTTTTCAAGGGAATAAAGGGCAGGGATATCAACCTAGTGACATCAAAAGAAGGGACTTCAAGGCTTGATGCACTTTTTGCTAAGCTTAGTGAAACATTAAAGAAGGCTGGTGTGAACTCTAAAGCCTACAAGGTGTTGACCGCAAAAATACAGGAGCTCAAGAAGAGTTTGTGTATAGGTGGTATTTGCAAGAAAGTGCAGTATCTAGTAGGGTTGTTTTTTGCTTTGTGGTTTGTGTTTTATCAACTGGATTTTCCAATCCTGGGTGACATCTGTTTGTTTATATCGTTTATTTTCGCAGTCATATATTATCTGTTACTCTGTCCATTGTTCAATCGTGGACCAAGCACTGACACCCTCTCTACATAAGACCTATAAGAGCGAGCATTCACAATCCCTGCGTTAAATTTATAGAGATTAAACATTTGCAGGTTCTGGGTGATGGGGGATGGAGATCACCGAGATGAAGGATTGGGAGAGAGTATCTGCTCACTCTCACATTCTTGGACTTGGACTGGATGAAAATTACAAGGCTTTGAGAAAAGCTGATGGGATGGTTGGGCAGATAGAGGCTAGAGAAGCGGCTGGAGTAATTGTAAGAATGATAAAAGAAGGGAAATTCGCTGGTAATGCTATACTCATAGCGGGACCTCCAGGTAGTGGAAAGACAGCTCTAGCCATAGCAATAGCAAAGGAGCTTGGTAAAGATGTTCCTTTTGTTCACATAGCGGGTAGCGAGATTTATAGTACAGAGGTGAAGAAGACCGAATTCTTGACTCAAACTCTGAGAAGAGCCATAGGGGTTAGGATTCATGAGATGAGAAAGATATACGAAGGAAAGATAGAGAGTCTCGATGTGGATTTTGTTCAGCATCCGTACAATCCTTACCAGAAAATACCGGCATCAGCCACCATTACGCTATGCACAAAAGATGAGCGAAAGAAACTGAAGATGGATCAATCGTTTGCGATGCAGATAGTCCAGCATGGGATAGAGGTTGGGGATATAATCCAGATAGATGTTGACAGTGGAAGGGTCGTAAAGATCGGTATATCAAAGGACTCTGCCAAAGAGAAAGGTTACGATCTTTCATATGAGAGGGTTATTGACACGCCAGGCGGTCCCATAGTCAAGGAAAAGGAGTTCATCTACACTCTAACCCTAAATGATCTCGACATGATGAGATCAAGATCTGGGATGGATATCGCATCTCTGCTGTTTGGTTTTTCAGAAAGAAAAGAGATAGGAGAAGATGTGAGGAAGAGGGTGGATGAGGAAGTTAAAGAGTTGGTAGAAGAGGGTAGAGCCGAGCTTATTCCAGGTGTACTATTTATAGATGAGTGCTCTATGCTGGATATAGAAACCTATGCCTTTCTGAATAAGGCAATGGAGCAGGAACTTTCGCCAATAATAATATTCGCAACAAACAGAGGCATAACCACGGTAAGGGGGACAGATATTAAATCTCCATTTGGTATGCCCCTCGATTTGCTCGATAGATTACTCGTCATCACTACCAAGAAATACAGTAAAGAAGACATAAGGGATATCATCCTAGCCAGGGCATCGAAGGAGAATATCAAGATCAGTGAGGATGCTTTAAACTATCTAGTTGAGATAGGGGAAAAATCCTCTTTGAGATATGCTGTTCAACTGTTGGTCCCTGCATGGGAGGTAGCTGATAAGAAAGAGATAGGGAGAGAACATATAGACAGGGTTTATCACCTGTTCTCAGATGTAAAGAGATCTGTGGATTATCTGCAAAAGATGGAAAAGGAGATGATATACGGTTAAAGAAGGGTAAGTTTAATAACCTTCTTTGCGATGGTAGAATCGATGGAAGAGATTAAACTAATAGAGTTCAAGGAGATGGATCTCGAAGGAGGAACAATAATAGCAGGCTTTCCATCGATAGGTTTGGTAAGCACTATAGCTGCCAACTATCTGATAGACTCTCTTGGTTTGAAGCAGATTGGGGCAATGGATTCTAAGTACTTTCCCGCACTATCTGTTGTTCACTCGGCAGAACCGCTTTCTCCAGTTAGACTATATGCTGGCATACCTGACAAGGGCAAGAAGATAGCGATATTTGTATCAGAGTTCAGACCAAAACCAAACCTCATATCACCAATAGCTGATGTGATAATGGATTGGGCAGAGAAGAAAGGTTGTGAGTTGCTTATATCCCCAGAAGGAATGGTTGTCGAAGGGAAAGAGATGGAAGTTGTGAAGAAGGAAAGCGCCTATGCCATCGGTTCAACAGAAGATGCCAGAAACATGCTTATACAAAGAGGGATTCCTCAATTCAAGAATGGGATAATAGCAGGGGTTTCGGGTGTTTTATTGAACAAGGGTAAATACAAGAATTTTAATGTTATCTCTATCCTTGCTGAGGCTCATCCAAATTACCCAGATGCGAGAGCTGCAGCAGCAACGATAGAGGTGATAGCTTCCCTGCTTGATCTCGAGATAAATGTTGCTCCTCTATATGAAGAGGCAGAAAGAATAGAACAGCATCTCCAGAGATTGCATAAACAGGCAAAGCCAGTAGTTACGCATGATCATGGACTTGGACCGATGTATGGATGATGAAGATTCCAAAATCTCACCCTAGATATGAATCGCTCATTATAAGAGAAAAACTTGCAGAAGGTTTCAGAAAGGGACTTGTCCATGAAACCGGGCTCATAGCGCATGGGAGAGGAGAGGCTTTTGATTATCTGATTGGTGAAAAGACTATAGAGATCTCAGATTATGCTGAGAAGGTAGCTACCGCCCTGCTACTTGTGGCTAAGAGACCTATCATCTCTATAAATGGCAACACCGCAGTACTGGTTGGTAAAGAATGTGTCGAGCTGTCTAAAGAGATACCGGCAAAGCTGGAGGTTAATCTTTTCCACAGGTCAAAGGAGAGAGTGAAGAAAATAATCGAAGAACTCAAGAGATGTGGTGCTGATGTTGTTCTTGGGGAAAATCCAGATGCAAGAATAGAGGGTATAGATCATCCGAGGGGTCTGTGCTGTAAAGATGGTATATACGGTGCCGATGTTGTTCTTGTACCGTTAGAAGATGGAGATAGGTGTGAGGCTCTGGTTAAAATGGGGAAGAAGGTTATAGCTATAGATTTGAATCCTCTCTCTAGAACTTCTCGATCAGCAACGATAACAATAGTCGATAATGTTGTAAGAGCTCTACCCAATATGATTAGATGGGCTAGGATTTTGAAGAATAAGCCTAAAGAAGACTTGGAGGCTATGATAAACTCATGGGACAATAAGAGATATTTGAAGGATGTTCTAAACTACATTTCAAAAAGAATAAATTCCTACTGAACATTCCTTCAGTCATGGAATCGTATAGAACGCATTACTCTAAACAGTTGAGCGAAAAGGATGATGGAAAAAAGGTCACACTTGCAGGATGGATAGAGGATATAAGAAATCTTGGCTCGATCGCTTTCATCATCGTGAGAGATAGACAGGGAACATTCCAGATAACTACCTTCAAAAAACATCACAAAGAGATCTTTGAGAAACTTATCAATCTGAACAGAGAATCTGTTATCTCTGTTACTGGAACTTGCAAGGCGAACGAGAAGGTGAGAAACGGATATGAAGTTATACCAGAGAAGGTTGAGGTTCTCTCGATATCTGATGCTCCTCTACCAATGGGCGTCGTTGATAAGGTAAATGTGGAGATGGATACACGCCTAGATAACAGATTCATAGATCTGAGAAAAAGTGAGACTCGCGCCATCTTCATGGTGAGAGACGTCCTGATAAATTCAGCGAGAGAATTTTTGAGAAATAACGGCTTTGTGGAGGTTCACACTCCGAAGATCATAGCGAGTGCCTCCGAGGGCGGGACAAACCTCTTCCGCTTGAAGTACTTCGAGAAAGATGCCTTTCTTGCTCAATCCCCTCAACTCTACAAGCAGATGCTCATGGCAAGCGGTCTTGATAGGGTATATGAGATAGCGTGGTATTTCAGGGCTGAAGAGCACAACACCAGAAGGCATCTGAATGAATCGACTGCCATTGATATTGAGATGGCATTTATCAAGAGCGAAGAGGATGTCATGAGGATTTTGGAGAATTTGGTCCAGTATATCTGCAAAAACATATCCAAGTATTGTAAAGATGAACTTGAAATACTCAATGTTGAACTACCAATCCCCTCTCTCCCGTTCAGGAGAATAAGGTATGATGAGGCTCTAGATATACTACACGAAAGAGGGGTAGAAATGGAATGGGGTGAGGATTTCGGTAGCGAGGAAGAAAAAATACTTGGAGAGATCATGGCGGAGAAGAACGTGAACTTCTACTTCATAACCAAATATCCAGTCGATACAAAACCCTTTTACACCATGCCGGAGGGAGAGCTTTCTAGATCATTTGATCTTTGCTGTAAAGGCGTAGAGGTTTGCTCTGGTAGTCAGCGTATCCACGATCACGATCTCCTTGTCGAGAGGATGAAGAAGAACGGTCTAAATCCCGAGGACTTCGAGGACTACCTTAAAGCATTCAGATATGGCATGCCGCCCCATGGAGGATTTGGTCTGGGTATAGAGAGATTGCTCATGCAGATTCTAAACCTGAAAAATGTTAGGGAGTGTATCCTTTTCCCGAGGGATAGAACAAGGTTGAAACCATAAAAAGAGAGAAGTGCAGGGGACGAGATTCGAACTCGCGAACCCCTACGGGACGGGCCCCTCAAGCCCGCGCCTTTGGCCAGGCTTGGCTACCCCTGCAACAGAATAAATATTAGAAAAAGTGTTAAAAATTTTTATTATCTAGAGAGATATGGCTCCATTTGGGCAGGTATCTACGCAAGCTCCACACTCTATGCACTTCGATTCATCTATTTTGGCTACGCCATTCAGAGTTATTGCTCCATTTGGGCAGGTATCTACGCAAGCTCCACAACCTACGCACTTACTCTCATCAACCTTTGCCGGCATCTTCTTAACCTCCTTGAGCTTCTGCCCTAAAAAAGGATTTCACATATAACTATTTTTCTTTGAGTATTTCATTTAGATCCTTTCCACAGATCTCGCTCAATTCATCATGAAGTTTCCTCAACCTCTCTGCATAATCCTTATTTCCTTTTTCGATCTGTTTTCTTATCTCATCTTCAATCTTTATTATTTGGTTATCATCGATGAGATTATCTGCATGGGCAACTATCTTCTCTTCAAGAGTTTTTGGTATGTAATCTCTTGGCGGAAGGCCCAATTTTTCTGCTTCTTCTTTTGGAATACCTGCTCCCAGATGATTTTCTATTATTCTTACTATTATATCGGGTAGATTCATCTCTCTGGCGATCTTTGCACCCTCGATTCCATGCTCTATTCCATGGGTTCTTGATCTTCCTATGTCATGCAACAAAGCACCAACCTCTACGATTCTCTTATCAGCATCTGTACAACTTGCTATCTCTAATGCAACCTCTCTGACCTTTTTACAATGCTCTATAACATTTTCTGGACATCCAACCTTTTTCAGAATCTCTATACACTCCTCCGCGGTTGGTAATTTATCTATTACCTTCTTTCCTTTCTTGGAAGGCAAAATCTCTATTACACCATTATACCTCTTCTTTTCCCACATACCCTCAAAGTATCTATCCAAGAATATGGCAAGGGCAGACACTTCTGAGTGGGGTTGATTTGAAACTGATACATTATAATCAGCTATATCATATATCTCTCTGGGAACCTTCTCTGATCCAACCACTATCAGGAGATCCTTTTCTTTTCTTATTTCCTCAATAACTTGATACAACGGTAGACCATACATCGTAAGGTGAACAACTTTACCTCTCCATTTTTTAATGAACTTTTTCCAGTTCACTCCAGTTTCTATCTCAAAATTCCCTCCAAATCTATTCACAACACTTTCTATCCTTCTCTCAAGAGCTTTATCTTTGTTATCAACAAATATCTTATCTGCACCAAACGTTCTGGCAACTAGAGCAACGTGGGTTGTTATCCTCTTATCTCTATCCACTCTATGCCCGAGTCTGAGCACAGCAATCATGGCTCTACTTTTTCTTCTTGGACAGAAGTCTATCTATTTTCCTTTCTATGTCTTTCTCTTTTTTTGACGGTAGCCTGTACATCTTGTCTATCTTCTCCTCCACGACAGATACGTGTTCCCATTCCTTTCTTGGAGGAATTGTAGAAGAGGTTACACCAGAATCGGCCGAATATAAGGTTTCTTTGTACTCAACTCTTATTCCGACGGTATTTTTATCCTTATTCTTCTTCGGTTTCATTTTTATCCCTTAGGATTGAAAGAACAGGATATTGATAAATCTTTCCTG
>CAZGUO010000046.1:0-7133 GCA_964529185.1 uncultured Thermoplasmatales archaeon | reverse complement strand
CTTGTGATATGCGAAAAGCAGACCGCTGCTAGAAGGATAGCAAACATATTGTCAAAAGGTAAATTGAAGAAAAATAGCATAGGAAAAATCCCTTTTTATACCTTTGAAAGGGATAACGAGGAATGGGTTGTTGTTGGATTGAAAGGACATATAATAACTCTAGATTTTCCAAAGGAGTTGAATCGATGGAACTCTGTTCCTTTAGAGAAGTTAGTCTGGTCTCAACCTATTAAGATAGTGTCAAACAAGGAAATAGACAAAGTGTTGAAAAACCTGTCAAAGCACGATCTTGATGTTATAATCGCAACGGATTTTGACAGGGAAGGAGAGCTCATCGGTCTGGAAACGATTGAGTTGTTAAGAAAGTATGGAAAAAACATTAAAAGTATCAGGAGAGCCAGATTCAGCACACTAACCAGGGAGGAGATCGAAAAAGCCTTTTCCAATCTGGTTGAGATCGATTGCAATTTGGCTAGATCTGCAGAGGCGAGGCAGATAATAGATCTGGTTTGGGGGGCAACCCTGACAAGATTCATCTCATTATCAGCAAACAGGCATGGTAAAGATTTCCTATCAATAGGTAGAGTTCAATCTCCAACTTTGGCTATAATTGTTGAAAGGGAGAAGGAAATAAGGAATTTTGTTCCAAAGCCCTATTGGCAAATTTTAGCCATCCTTAAGAAAGATAACAAATTTTTCGCTGTTCACACGAAAGGAAACATCTTTGATGAGAAGGTTGCCAAAGAGATCTATGAAAAGATCAAGGGAGAAAAAACGGCTCTGGTGAGAGAATATAGTGAAGTGAGAAAAAAAGAGATGCCACCCCATCCTTTTGATACCACTTCTTTTCTTGCCGCTTCATCCAACTACCTAAAAATATCTGCACCAAAAGCTATGGAAATAGCTGAGAATCTCTACATGAATGGTTGGATATCTTATCCAAGAACAGATAATACCGTGTATCCAAAGTCCCTGCCCATATCAAGAATACTTGACATCCTATCGAAAATATATCCAGATGAGGTTAGATTTGTGAAATCTAAGCTGAGAAGTGCGCCGTGCAGGGGCAAAAAGAAATCCACAGACCATCCACCCATACATCCCGTTGATGTTCCTCCTATAGATAAACTCAATAGAGATCAAAAGAGGATCTATGATCTGATAGTCAGAAGATTCCTAGCTACTCTAACAAAGGATTCAATAGTTGAGTTCAGAAAAGGAATTTTGGAGATAAATGGCGAGAGATTTGTGGCAGAGGGAAAGATCACTATCGAAAAGAATTGGAAAGAGATATACCCTGTTAGGGAGGATGAAAGGGAGATACCAAAACTCAAAGTAGGAGAAGGTGTGGAGGTTGTTGCTATCAGATTGGTAAGAAAGGAAACGAAGCCACCAAAGAGATTCTCGCAGGGCACGCTGATAACCGAAATGGAAAAACTGGGGTTAGGTACAAAGTCAACGAGACACGAGATAATAAAGAAGCTTTACAGTAGAAAGTACGTGATCGGTCCGAATCTTGTGCCAACCGAAAGCGCCTTCGCGGTTATAGATGCAATCAAATCTTATGATATATCAAAACCAGACATGACAGCTCATCTTGAGAGGGAGATGGATAAAATTGCGGAAGGAGTAAAGGATAGAGATGAGGTTGTGGAGGAATCAAGGAAAATGCTTGCAGATGTACTCAAATCCCTGCGTATGGAAGAGGACAACATAAGGAAAAGTTTGAGGGAAGCTGTAAAAACTCAAGCCAGTATAGGTAAGTGCCCAAAATGTGGCAAGGATCTTGTGATAAGATATTCTTCCAATAAAAAGAGATTCGTGGGATGCACAGGTTATCCAAGATGCAAAGTTACATACCCTCTTCCACAGAAAGGATACATAGAGAAAACCGGCAAAGTATGTAAATGCGGTGCACCAATAGTAAAGGTTAACGGAAAGGAGATCTGCATAAATCCAGATTGTAAGGGATAGTTTTATACAAGAAAATATTTATATAAAATCTATCAGAAAATATATCGATGGATTTACTGAAGCCAGTCATATCCATATCTATCCTCACCATACTCCTACTTTCTATCATTTCCCCACATCACAATCTAATATTTTTTGGAGGGGAGAGAGAACTGTATAACGTTCATGACATTGGACAGAAGATGAACAAAAATACCTTTAAAATCATAAAAGGCATAGAGAAGGAAGGCGAAACGATAGTGAAGAGTGATTCGCTTTTTTCTAGTAGAGATACCGTACCCAGAAGTCCAGATATAGGAACTTGCGGGAAGAACTTGATTATGGTTTACGAGATCACAACCAAAGATCATACTACAGATATAGCGGTACAATTTTCTGGAAACTATGGTAAGAGCTGGTCCAACATCATTGTACCAAAAGGACCTGCAGTTTTTGGTTATCCATTTGAAAAAACAAATCAGACAAAACCTAGCGTATCTGTAGATAAAGATGGTCATGCTATATGTGTGTTCGAATCCGATGATAACAGATCAAGACTTTATATGCTTGAATTCCCAAATATAGCAAATCCCTGGAGATATAGGCTCTCTTGGCTGAACCTCTATACAATCACGAATAATATCCTCACATACAGAATAAAAAATCTGCACGATCTATCCGTTGATATATCATCTGATTCAAGAGTAATCATAGCGGGCGTTTGCGATATACTCAATGTATCATCCAATTCTGAGCTACATGATGTTCCTATAATTCTTTATAGCGAAGATGGTAACACATTCATGGCATTGTTTGATGAATATATTCCATACAGAGGCCTAAGAAATACCACCGTATCTTTTGACAAAGGCGCATTCATCACTTATCAGATGGATGATAGTGGTATACTTTGTCTATACTTTCCCGATGGGAAACCAGATGATGGCTGGAGAGATCTGGAAATAGAAAACACAGATTATACATCTTACAGAAATCCCTCGGTTTGCACTTGGGGAGATAATGTTACGATCGTCTTCGAAAGTTTCAGCTACAACAACAGCGATATAGTATATCTGTATTCAAACGATCTGGGGAACAGCTGGTTACCTGGAAATGTTGAAGTAGCATCCACATCTATGAATGAGAGGTATCCCTGCGTCGCCTTCCAGAGAAATAGGCTCATCATTTCCTTCGAAAAAAAGCATTCTCTCTATATTACAGCTACTGTAGATCTTGAGACATGGAGTGATCCGGAAAAGATAAGCAGAGATGATAAAATTGTATATCCTTATTTTGGATTCTCGAGATTTGGAGAGGAATACGGTATAGTTTGGGATTGTATAGAAAGAGGTAAACAGGTTATCAGATTTTATGATGATGGAGAAACAATCAGAAACTATAATTGTGCAGATCTGAAGATTTTAGATAATTTTACCTTCAAAAACGGTAGGAATGGTATCTTAGAAGGCATAAAGAGCGTATTATCTATAGAGATTGAGAACGCAGGCGCAGGCGATGCAGATTCCTTTATGGTGGGGGTGTATTTAAAGTGCAGAAACAAGAGCAGATTGATTCCTTTAGCTGTAAGTAGCATAGATGGTCTGAGGAAGGGAGAAAGAATCGCAGCAAAACTCTCTCTCATCCGACCCAATCTGAAAGATCTAATCGAGAAGCTTATTCTTTTTGCAAATGCAGATTCCATCGTTATAAAGGTTGATCCAGACAACTCTATCATAGAAGAAAACGAAAGTAACAATGAGATGTCTATTAAAGTGGTGTACGAGACCCTATTCCCCAATTTTGTATGGATAAAGGAGTTGGTATCAAAGATGACGGGAAGCGAGGATCTAAAAACAAAAGATTTGGAAAAGCTCGTTAGCAATATGATTGATTAAAGCTTGAAACTCATCAATCTATCTATCTCATCTGGCTTAAAGATACCATACTCTGTTATGAATGCGGTTACATACCTAAAAGGCGTGATATCAAAGGAAGGATTCCTAACCTCAACCCAGTCCGGAACAACCTTTACACCTCTTATTTCTCTAACCTCTTTTTCACTCCTCTCTTCTATAACAATCTCATCTCCCCTCTCTATACTTCTATCAAACGTAGATAAGGGCGCAGCAACATAGAAAGGAATCTCATTCTCCTTAGCCAAAACAGCCTTCTCATACGTCCCTATCTTGTTTGCAAAGTCCCCATTCTTTGCTATCCTATCTGCACCAACGATAACGAGATCTATTTCTCCTCTACTCATATAGTATCCAGCTGCATTATCTGGTATGAAAACATGATCTATACCTTCTTGTTTTAGTTCCCATGCAGTGAGAAGACCCTGCATCCTAGGTCTCGTTTCATCAACGTAAACAAACATGCTTTTACCCTTCTCTTTAGCTACTCTCATGGGAGAAAGAGCGGTTCCATAATCCACTGTCGCAAGTGCCCCAGCATTACAATGGGTCAATATTCTGGCATTGTCAGGTATCAGCCTCTCTCCATATTCTCCTATCTTTCTGCATCTTTCCACAATTCTATTCGTATAATCCTCAGCTGCATCCAGAGGATCTTTGCCCATCTCTACCTGTTCTTTCACATAATTCAGAGCAAAAAAGAGATCATAAGCTGTGGATCTTGTTTTGCTTAATTTTTCTATGGCAAGATCCAACTCTCTCTCACTTACCAGAGCCAAGCCGTAGGCGGCGGCACATCCTATGGCTGGCGCACCTCTAACCACCATCTCCTTTATCGCAAAAACGACATCATCCAAGGTCTTTGCTTCATAAAATGAAAGCTCAAAAGGCAGTTTTCTCTGATCTATCATTATTAGCCTTCCGTCTTCAAACCACAAAGACCTGTAATCCTTGCCGTTAATCTTCATGAATTATGAAAATGATAATCCCAACATAAACTTTCTTAACAGATTCCCATTTCTACCTAGAGATGGCTTACCTGATACATGTAGATGGTATAGTGCAGGGCGTAGGATTTCGCCCCTTCGTGTACAGATTGGCTAAAGGCTTAGGGTTGAAAGGCTATGTTAAAAACCTTGGTGATGCGGGAGTTAGAATAGTGATCGATGGCGAAAAGAAGAGTATAGAAAAGTTTATCAAAGATTTGAAAGAGAAAGCTCCTCCGGTAAGTGATGTATCAAGTATAGATGTAAAAGAGATAGATGTTGATGTGGGAGATGATTTCGTCATTCTTGAGAGTGATCATTCAAAGGAAGGAAGGATTTCGTTTTTACCTCCAGATATGGGAATATGCGAGGATTGTGAGAAAGAACTATTGGATCAAAGGAATAGGAGATATCTCCACTTCTTTATAACCTGTACCAGATGTGGACCAAGATTTACCACCATTTACTCCTTACCATATGACAGAGAAAGGACGAGTATGAGAGATTTTGAGATGTGCAAAGAGTGTAAGAAAGAATACACAGATCCAATGGATAGAAGATTCCATGCACAAACCATTGCCTGCAACAGTTGTGGTCCTCAAGTTTTCCTATCGGATGGAAAGGATGTATTATCAAAAGGAATTGAAGCTGTAGATCGTGCCAGTGAATTGCTAAAAGAAAACAAGATAATAGCTATCAAGGGGTATGGCGGTTTTCATATAGCATGCTCTGCTGAAGATGATGAGTTGGTATTAAAGCTGAGAAAACTCCTTAGAAGGGAACAGCAACCTTTTGCGATAATGGTTAGAGATTTAGAGACTGTAAGAGAGATTGTTGAGGTAGATAGAACAGCAGAAAGGTTGCTGAGATCATATATTAGGCCGATAGTGATACTAAAAAGGAAGGAAAACAGCATATCTAGATATGTCGCTCCTGGATTGCATACTCTCGGCGTGATGCTCCCATATTCGGCACTTCACATACTGCTTTTCAGAAAAAATAGGTTAAAAGCCTTGGTCATGACGAGTGCAAATAAGCCAGGGTATCCCATGGTTATAGACGAGGGAGAAGCGTTTGAGAAGCTCAGAGATGTTGTTGACTACTTTCTGTTTCATAACAGAAAGATTGTGCAGAGATGCGATGATTCAGTAGTAGGTTTTGTGGGAGGAAAGAAAACCATATTCAGAAGATCTAGAGGCTTCGTTCCCTTACCTATCAAGGTAAAATGTTCTGCAGACAAAACCATTCTATCAACAGGTGCGGATACCGATGTAACGTTCTGCATATTGAAAAAGGGAGAAGCTTTCCTATCTCAACATATAGGGGATACCAATAAACATAAGACCATGAACTTCTTCAGAAAATCTCTGCAACATTTCATAGATCTATTCGATTTCAATATCGATGCTATAGCCAGTGATCTACATCCTAGATTTTCAACAACCCTTTTTGCAGAAGAATACAGCGAATTCGAGCGTATACCTCATATAAAGATCCAACATCATCACGCTCACATGGCATCTCTGATGGCTGAGCATAACATAGAGGAGATGGTATGTATAACTGCTGATGGTTTTGGGTATGGAACAGATGGTACCGCGTGGGGAGGAGAGGTTTTGTATGGGAACCACGATGATTTCGAAAGGAAAGCTCATCTCGAATCTCAACCAATGATCGGTGGAGATTTGGCTACAATCTATCCTCTAAGAATGGTAGCTGGGATAATAAAAAATGAAGAGATTTACGATTTTCTCATATCGAGAAGAGATAGGTTTCCACATGGAGAAAAAGAGATAGAGGTTATCTTCAAGCAGTTGAAAAGTAGAAACTATCAGATAACAACAAGTTGCGGAAGAGTTCTTGATGCTGCAGCTTCAATTCTGGATATATGTCATAAGAGAACTTATGAGGGGGAACCTGCGAGAAAGCTGGAAGCTGTTGCTGTAGGCGGAAAATATATTATTGATCTAGAACCTGACACAAGGGGGAGGATTCTAAGAACCTCTCCATTGCTGGAAGAAATCTTCGAATATAGGGATAAATTTTCCAGAAGAGACCTTGCCTATTCAGTAGAAGAGTATATAGCGAGAGGATTTGCCGAGTTAGCTATAGAAATTGCTGAAGAGGAAGGAACAAAATACATAGGTTTCTCAGGAGGATGTGCCTACAATGATCACCTCTTATCAACGATAAAAAAGATCGTAGAAAAGAGAAACTTCATTTTCCTGCAACATGAGAAAGTACCTCCAGGAGATGGCGGTATATCTCTAGGTCAAGCAGT
>CAZGUO010000045.1:0-7279 GCA_964529185.1 uncultured Thermoplasmatales archaeon | reverse complement strand
CAAGAGAACAATTAGCTGGAGATATGCTCCTTCCAGCTAATTGTTCAACACAGCACCGCTAAACTAATAAACTAAAACATTATACTCCTGTCTGGAGGAAGTGGGATGGGATTAATAGATGTATTTCGCTTTTCATCCCTGGGAAGATTCCTCGAAAGAATATTCGGGAGGAGACATGCAAGGATAGGAATCTATGGTCCACCAAACGTGGGTAAAACGACGCTTGCAAACAGAATAGTGAGAGATTGGTGTGGCGAAGTTATAGGGAGCGTATCAGACATACCCCATGAAACTAGGAGAGCCAAGGCAAAATCCAATATAAAGATAGAGAACGGAAGCTCATCACTGATCATAGATATAGTCGATACACCGGGAATAACAACCAAGGTGGACTTCAGGGACTTCTTAAGCTATGGTTTGAGCGAGGAAGAAGCAAGGCGCAGAGCCAAAGAGGCAACAGAAGGAGTTATAGAGGCTATAAGATGGTTGGATGACATAGATGGCGTAGTTCTTGTTATGGATTCAACCCAAGATCCATTCACTCAGGTAAATGTCACGATACTTGGTAACCTCGAAGCAAGAAATCTTCCCGTAATAATAGCTGCAAATAAGATAGATCTAGAGGATGCAAGTCCAGCAACCTTGAAGTCGGCATTCCCTCAACATCCAGTTGTACCCATAAGTGCTTTGACTGGCCATAATATGGATATGCTCTATACAAAGATGGTTGAGCATTTTGGTAAGAAGAGAAGGAGGAGATCAAAGTGAAAGCGAAAGGTATAACCGTCAATCTCATATCCAGAAATAAGTTGAATGAACTTTCAAGCTCTGAGAAGATAGACTTCATAATAGGAGAGGTCAAGAAAGGAAAAATACTGATCCTTGAGAGTGGATTAACAGCTAATGAGCAGGCTGACCTGATAAGGAAAACAATGGCAACCATAGATCACGATACATTCATAGGAATAGAGATGGAGGGATATCCTGAGGAAAGGGTTGGCTTCTTTCAGAGGTTACTGGGAATAAAAAGATCGAGAATAACAGTTATAGGCCCAGCCAATCTCCTCAAGACCATAAGGAAGGATGATAAGGTCATAGAGACCATAATAGTTCCGGGTAGAGGAGTATAGGTTATGCCACATCAGTGCTTGAACTGTGGAGAGGTGTTTGAAGAGGGTTCGCCTTACTTGCTTAAAGGCTGCCCAAAGTGTGGAGGGAAGAGGTTCTTTTATATCAAAGAGCCCCTATCTGAGGAAGAGAGAAAAAAAGTTAAAGAAGAGGTTGAGTCCAAGATAGAGGAGAAGTTTGCGGAGATATTCCAAAAAGACTTGAGAGATGTTAAACCAGAAGATGTGAAGAGAGTTTTCAGAGAGATATCAGAAAGTAGGGAAAAATTCTGGATAGATGAAAGAGAGAGGAAAGAGAGGATCAAGAAATTGCTGGAAGAGAAAAACGAGGAACCTGAGACTATAACTATAGAGGAGCCTGGTAGGTACAAGCTCGATTTGAAGAGCCTATTGGAAGAAGAGATCATAATAATACAGAAGGATGGATCCTACACTATACACCTGCCTTCTCTCTTCTCGATGGTAGATAAAGAGAAAGAAGACTAGATCTCCTTCAACCTCTTGCACATCTTTACAACAGCTTCGACAGCAGATTTTGCTCTTTCTATCCTTTCCTCTGCCTGTAACCTTGTCATACCCGGTCCAGATATCCCTAGCGAAACAGGTTTTCCATACTCTATAGCTAAATCAGCTATCTTCCTGGCTGCGTGCTGCATCACTATTTCATCGTGCTCGGTTTCCCCTTCTATAACAGCTCCGAGCGTAACCACGCCGTCTATATCATCTCTCTCCAGAAGCTTCTTTATCGCAAGACCCATGTCGAAGACTCCAGGTACTTTTACAACCTTGGTTATCTTTGCTCCCAGAAATTCGGCATGCTCTTTTGCTCTTTCAAGCATCATCATGGTTATATCATAATGGAACTCTGAGACAACAGCCCCAATCCTTATAGTTTCTTTTTCCATACACCAACACCTCCTTCCTCTATAGGACCAACATCCTCAAAACCCTCCCTCAAACCTTTTCCAGCATATCTCGTCAGATTTTCTGGTTTGAAAAGAAGATTTATAACATTTATAGCATGCTCTCTTGCTCTCCTTTCAGCTAGCCATTTCAGTTCCTTATCATCCTTTGCCTCATCCTCATGGACAAAAACCTCTATGACATGCTTGTTGGTCATAAGTTGGACCATCATTATCCCCAGAGAAGCTTCATGGGCACACTGCTTGTCTATAGGTTCCTTGCCTGGCATTCCGAGAGCCATGACTATATCGCAGTTCCTTTCCTCTATCAGTTTTTTGCACGCAACCGGCAGATCCTTGATTCCGGGAACAGTGTATCTCTCTATGATGATATCGGTTCTATGTTTCATCAACTCATCTATCGCATCCTTCGCCATGTCATATCTGGCAAAGGTGGTATCAGCTATCCCTATCCTTTTCATCTCCCTCACCGGTGTAAAGCTCTTTCGCTTTCAACCTGTCCGCTATCTTCCTTATAATTCTTCTAGTTCCATTGAGGTCATCCTCACTATACTTACTGCATCTCACAATCTTAGCATTTATCCCCATTTCTCTGAGTTTTTTCTCAAGTTCCTTCTCATCAAAATCCTGATCATAACCCAGAGCTATTATGTCTGGTTTTATCTCTTTCACTATCTCGAATATGTCTCCATCTTTACCATTCACAGCCCTATCTACAGGTTTTAATGATTCCACTATCTTTCTCCTCACCTCTTGAGGCATTATCGGATTGTGTTTCTTTCTTTTCACCGTATTATCATGAGCAACAACAACTATGAGTTCATCTCCCAGACTCTTTGCCTCTTCTAGATACTTTATATGACCGAGGTGTATTATATCGAATGTACCCGTGGCTAGCACTCTAACCATTTTTCTGCTACCTCCTCTATCTCATACCCCTCTAGAAAGATAAGATTTTTCTCTCTTGCATATCTCTCTGCAAGATCTCTGCTCAAACTCCTTCCATCCTCTCCTATCATCTCACAACCGAGGGCTACTGGCACAAGATCTGAAAGCTTTAGCAAAGTTACAGCAAGCTCCGTGTGACCCTCCCTTTCCCTCAATAAGCCCTTTCTGGCTATACATATCGGAACATGACCCGGCGATCTGAATTCTCTGACAAAATCATCGATATCTCCATCTTTAGCCAACTCTGCAAACCTTCTAGCAGTCAAACTTCTATCTATATCAGATATCCCGGTGAAGGTTTCTCTGTGATTTATTGATATAGAGAAAGAGGATTTTGTATCATATGGCAAATCAAGAGGCACAAGTCTACCCAAGGTTGGATATCTATCTGAGATGTCTTGATAGATCTCTGCTAGATATCTGAGATCGAACTTTTCTGCTATCTCGCTCGATATCATCAAAACGATTAGACCTCCTCCATCCTTGCGCATTGTTTTTATAGACTCTTTGTTTGCAAACTGTGCTGCAAGTATCAGATCGGTTTCATTTTCTCTACTATCGCTATCGTGCACCAAAACCATCTTTCCGCTCTTGAGATCGCTGATAGCTCTCTCTACCTTGCTCTTTGGATCCATAGAATATCCCAGCTAGCATAAGGTATGTAGATATTAAAACTTGGGTTATTACTCAAAAATGGGTTATGTATTTCTGAATTTCAGCGTGTAGTATCTGGTCACATATCCCGCTACCCTGTTTCTCACTTCCTTACTCTTTATATCCGTGAGCTCTGCAACCTTCTTTTTGTTGTGCTCGAAATCTCTGGAGAACTGATCTGGGAATTTCTCGACCAGCTGAATGGCTATTTGCTTTATGTGTAAGGTCTTTATGTTTCCCAAGGCTATCACCTGTCTTTGAGGGAAAATTGGAAATACTTTTTTCTTATAAAAGTCTATCCCATTACATGATAGTCCTGGTCGGAACGGGACACGTATTTGATCTCTCTTCGAAGATCGTTCAGCTGATAGAAGAAAAATCTCCAAACCTTGTGTGTGTTGAGTTAGATGAAAAGAGATATGGAGCAATAATATCACCTGATAAGGATAGCAGAAACATACCCATCATGTACAGGATCTTATCCAAATTCCAGCAGAGAGTAGCTGAGTGGTATGGTACGAGAGTCGGAGAAGAGATGATTACAGCAATAGAGGTAGCTAAAAGGAAAGGTATAGATGTAGAGTTCATAGATATGGATGCCGAAGAGATATTCAGAAAGTTCTGGAAGAATATGAGTCTAAGAGAAAAACTCAAGATTATCTTTTCTGGCATATTCGGTCTAGTGGGCAGAAGATCAACTATAGAAAGAGAGATCAACAAGTTCAAGGATAGAGTGGATGAAGTGATCGAGGAGATAGGAAGGAACTTCCCTTCCATCAAGAAAGTCTTGATAGATGAGAGAAATGAGCACATGGCAAGGAGATTGGAAGAATTATCCAAGGAATACGACAGAATAATAGCCTTTATTGGAGATGGACATGTTCCAGGCATAGAAAAGCACCTAAGATCTAGAAATATTGAAGTAGAGGTTGTTAGATTAAGGGATTTGCAGGATAATACTAACATCAGCTTTACTGTAGAGGTGGACCCGTAGCCTAGCCAGGATATGGCGGCAGCCTCCTAAGCTGCAGGTCGCGGGTTCGAATCCCGCCGGGTCCGTTTCTCATCTCTTTCTACGGTAAATTTTTATAAAAATATTCGTTATCAATTACGATGAGAGGAATAGCCATTCTTCTGATCCTAATACTGATTTTTCCATATGCTATAGTCCTTCCAAAAGACTGCGAATGTAAATACGATATGGTCATAATTGCTCCAAAAGAGTTCATAAAAGCCCTTGAGCCTTTGGCTGAACATAAAACAAAGCATGGCATTCTGACCAAGCTGGTAGATATAGAAGATGTTTATGATCAGACATTCTGGTGTGGCAGAGATGATGCAGAGAAACTCAAATATTTTATAAAACTCGCTCATGAGAGATGGGGAATAAAATATGTGTTGCTGGTCGGAGGAAAGAAAGGGCAAACGCCTTATGATGATTATTGGATTCCCGTCAGATACAGTTATTTGAGCAGAAAGTATGAGGATCTCAAGGAAACAAAATTCCTGACAGACCTTTATTTTGCCGACATCTACGATAAAAATGGAAACTTCTCCTCATGGGATGACAACAATAACTGTGTATTTGGAGAATGGCCCGAGAATGGAGTAGCAATAGATAGACCAGATCTTCATCCAGATGTGTATCTTGGAAGGTTACCATGCAGAAACGTCAGAGAAGTCAAGATAGTTGTCAAAAAGATTATAGAGTATGAGAGTCACGATTGGAGCAATGAAACTTGGTTCAAGAGATTTGTGGTTGTTGCTGGAGATACTTACCCTGAAAAGACGGATTACTACGATGGAGAGGTATACACCCAGCAAGGAATCAATTACATGAAAGGTTTCAATCCCGTTAGACTATGGGCTTCAGAAGGAAACCTGAGCTGGATAAATGTTGTAAGAGCTATTAATAACGGTTGTGGCTTCATTTGGTTTTCTGGGCATGGAAATCCCGCTTCATGGTCCACACATCCGCCAAACAGCGAGAAGTGGATCACCGGTCTTAAGCTGTGGCAAATGATATTTCTCCACAATGGAAAAAAGCTCCCGATATGCATATCCGGAAGTGGTTGTTTCAACAACATGTTTAACGTTAGCATTTTCAAATCTGAATGGGTCTATTTCAAGGGATTAATACCATATAATATACCCTTCTGCTGGGGATGGGCACTTGTAAGACATCCATACGGAGGTAGCATAGCAACAATAGCAGCAACAGCATTCAGTTACGAGTCACCAGACATCAGCCGTGGGGAAGGAGGAATAGAATGGTTGGACATGCATTTCTTTGAGCAGTATCGTAAAAAGAATCTAAAAACACTTGGAGAGGTGTGGGCTAAAACCATAGATGCATTTCTCCAAAACTTCACCATTGACTGGGATGACCCCAGCGAAAATGGCTCCGCTCTGATAGCAAAGAATGTCGAAGAATGGCTGTTGATAGGCGATCCAAGCTTGAGGATAGGAGGGTATCCTTCAATCCGAATCTCTTAAATATCTATCTCCAGATGAAACACTATGCGAGCACTGGTAACAGGAGGAGCAGGGTTCATAGGCAGTCACCTCGTTGATCGCCTTGTGAAAGAAGGGCATGAAGTTACAGTCTACGACAACTTTTCCTCTGGTAAAATGAAGTTCATAGAACATCATCTCAACAAGGATTATTTCAGACTCGTTAAAGCAGACCTTCTCGATAATGATGTCCTGGAAAGAGAAATAGAGGGTCATGATGTCGTCTTTCACCTTGCAGCAATTCCAGATGTTCGTCTCGGCGCCAGCCGTCCGGATGTGTTTAAAACAGATGTTATGGCAACCTACAACCTTCTCGATGCGATGAGGAAGCATGACATAACCTCTATCGTCTTCTCGTCCAGCAGTACAGTTTACGGTGAAGCACCTCCTATACCACTCAGAGAGGATTTCGGTCCTCTCCTTCCGATCTCCATTTATGGTTCAGCAAAACTCGCATGCGAGGCTTTGATTTCAGCGTTCTGCCATACCTTCGATATGCGCGGGTGGATATTTAGGTTTGCAAATGTCGTTGGTTCGAGATGTACGCATGGTGTGATTTACGACTTCATAAACAAACTGAGGAAAAACCCATCAGAACTTCTCATTCTCGGTGATGGCAAGCAGAGAAAATCCTACCTATACATTGACGATTGCATTGATGGCATACTCTTTGGGTTTGAAAAGAGCAGGGAGCAGATCAATCTGTTCAATCTTGGTACTGATGGTGCTACAGAGGTGAATGAGATAGCCAGGATGGTCGTTGAGGAGATGGGGCTTAAGGATGTGACTTTCAGATATACGGGTGGAGAGAGAGGGTGGAAGGGAGATGTGCCGAGGTTTCAGTTTGATATCAGCAAGATAAGATCCCTTGGATGGGAACCGAAATACAACTCAGATGATGCGGTTAGAAAAGCGATAAAAGATCTACTCGAAGAAATCTAAGACCCAGAGATAAAACAAAAGCGAAAGTTTCATAAATCTCTAACCCAATTCACGATCAGGCGGAGAGATGGGATTGCACTGGGGATGCACTCGCTACTTTTTGTGCTAGTGGGGCATCTCCGCCGCCTCCCCCACAACTGAAAGATTAGTTTTAATAAGTTTGATTTCTTT
>CAZGUO010000044.1:0-7601 GCA_964529185.1 uncultured Thermoplasmatales archaeon | reverse complement strand
CTACCATAGATGATCGGACCAGCTATCGATTCGATCCACTTTGGCCTTATACTCAATAGATCTCCATCAACGAGTACTAGGACATCGGCTTCTAGATATCTTGCTATCTCCATTATTGTTCTGATTCCTGCGCCTTTCCCCCTCCCTCCTATATCTTGAGTTATTATCTTACCTATGCTATTGTATGTCTGAAAGAGTTCTGCCATCTCCATGGTTCTATCATCCGAGGGACCAATGCTCACCGCTATACATTTTCTATACTCTGGAAAAAAAGAGTACAATCCTTCATTTACAACATTAAGAACATGAAGGACCGTAGTTTCTACATTCTTGCAGAGAACCCCAACGAGAATATCTGTTGGCTTAAATTTTTCACACTTCTCAATCAATTCCTTTGGTAGTGCCAATTCTCCCATCCTCTCCTCATCCATGTTATGTACTGGAGGGATTAAAAATATATCGCTAAATCTTCGTAGATAAAATCAACCCTCTTTCAACATTTCTTTTATATTCTTTTCAAATTTCTCCAGAAGTTTACTTAACACTTCTGCTTTAACCAGCATGATTCCCCAAAATTCAAGATCCCCTTTACTCAAAATCAATAGTTTATCGCCGGGATTTATCCCATACTTCCTCCTCACTTCCACCGGCAGAGATATCTGTCCTCTATCGCCAACGGTTGCACTCCCATAAAACTCAAATCCTTTTAGATCTTGGTTTTTCATCAAATTTAGTATGAAATTTCATATATTTATGTTTTTTCATGAAAATCGTTAAAATTTTATATTCAAGGACAAATATAGTTATATGATAATATTTATACGCCAGGATGGATAAAATGTTATCGCAACTCGCAAAGGAAGTCGAGAGAAGACCTTACACCATTATCTCAGCCGTTGCTCTAATAACCATAATCTTCTCACTCTTCATACCTTTAATGGAGAGCGGTACAAACATGAAAGATTTTCTTCCGAATAATGAGGTTGTGAAAGCGAACCAGAGGGTGCTTGAGTATTTTGGAGAAAATTATGAGGTATTGATGGTGTATGTTAAGGGCAAGAATGTAACTCAAGTCAGAGCTATAAGGGAACAGAAGATGGTAGCTGAGAAACTTTCAAAGAAGAGATTTGTAGAGGGAGTAATTTCTTTGCCCTTTTTCCTAGAAAAAGCATGCTACATGGAGTATGGAAAGGACTTGGAAAACTGCAGTGACCAGGAGATAAAGGATGCATTTATGGACGTTATGAACGAGAAGAAGAGCATAGCCTTATTAGCTAAGCCAGATCCAAGAGAATCGGATATACCTGCATTTGCCGATGTAAGAAATGCATACTTGAGAGAAGAGAATGATAGTCTGGTTTTCACAATAGAGGTTCAAGACCTGTCAAATCTGGATATCAAAGAACTACCAGGTCTGGGCAACTCGATAGAATGGGATATTTCCTTCGAGAATCGATTTATTCCGGAGGAGATGAAAGTATCTTACAGGATATCTGCGAGATTGGAACCCAAATCTGTATGGGTAATTGGAGACGGATTATCAAGTAACATGAACCGCCTCTTCACCAACCTTCATCTGATGAGTCTAGGCTCTTACGAAAGGAGTACATATCTTTGGATTAGACCACCTGGGAAAGAGGTTTACATTCCTATAAAGTTGAAAAACTCAACCTTTCACATAGACTCAAAAAGAAACAGAATAGTCATAAATGTAAGCAAAGATGAACTTAGATCCTTTGGGATATCACCAAAATTTGGGAACATAGAACTACCAGCAAAGCTGGAAAAGATGAGAGTAGAGACCAGATTTTACGGTCTATCAAGATTCAATCTACCATGGCTTGGTCTTTCCGTGAATTCTTCCATCCTCTTGAAAATAAAAAGATGGTCTGAGAGTATAAAGTTGTTGAGAGCCCTGTATGAGAAAATTTTAAAGAGATTTGATCTGAGTCCGGAGGATACCGATAAATTTACACAATATATGGACAAAAATTACACACTCTCCCTTCTGGATCTAGATAAAAACTGGAAAACATTAGATACTGCACCAAATAGGGGTTACTCTAGAGAAACATTCCTTTTAAAACCCAAATTCATGGAAGACCTGAAGAAATCCATACTCAGCTTCCTACCTAAAAATGGCTATGATTCGACCTTGATGATCATCCAGATAAACGGAACCATAAGTAGAGAATCTTTGAAGAAGTTGAGTAAAGAGATAGAGGATATTTTAAAAAATGAAAGCAAAGGCAAAACCATCAGCTTTGAGGTTACAGGTTCTGGCATAATCTCTTACCAGATAGATAAACTAACAAGCAAATCCAATTCCATAATAGCGCCAGGCATATTTGTAGCGATAATGTTGATCCTGTTTCTAAATTTCAAGAGACCGTCCTATGTATTTCTTCCATTGTTGGGGTTGAGCGTATCCATTATATGGCTATTTGGGACAATGTCCATCCTTCACATGAAATTTAATACGATAGCGGTAGCCTTGGTTCCATTAATAATGGGTCTCGGTGTGGACTACTCTGTTCACATGTTTCACAACTATAGGGCTGAGATATCAAAAGGATCCACACCCGCAAAAGCGATAGCATCTTCAATAAGAGATATCGGTACAGCCATGTTTTTAGCTACGATAACCACGTGCATAAGCTTCCTTTCCTTCTTAACATCTTCAATTCCTCCGCTGAGAGATTTTGGTATCCTTTGTGCCTTAGGAATAATATACACGTTTATTGTAACCATATCCCTTCAAGCATCACTGAGATATATCCTCGATAGAAGAAAACCAAAGAGCAAACTCAAGGTCGAGAATCACTCTCTAAAAATTACTATGGAAGGCATGGCAAGGCGCATTTGCAAATACAGAAAAGGAATTCTTTTAGTGGCACTTTTTGTCACAATTGTCATGGCCCACTTTGCAAGCAATGTAGATACAGGTTTCAGCATGGAAGAATTCCTTCCTGAAGATGCTCCAGCCATAAAAACCATGGAGAAGATTTCAGAGAAATTCCCTTCGGCAAGCCAAGATCAAGAATACATACTTATAGAGGGAGATATAGCCAATGTAGATGTTCTAAGAGATATTCGCAACACGCTACTAAATATTCAAGACGACACTTCTATTGCCAGAAATCCGGATGGTTCTCCAAAGGTGGAAAGCATAATCTCCATCATAGACGAAGCTGTGAGGTACAATAAGAGTTTGATAAAAAGATTTAACCTCGATACAAAAAACATCCCAAGAAGTGATACGGAAGCAAAAGATCTGCTTAACTATCTCTATAACAGTCCGGAGTATGGCAGAAAAACTAGGAGTGTTCTATACAAAGATGGTAATGAGTTTAGGGCCACGTTGATAAGGGTCTATGTCTCCTCTGAAATCTCAAGCATGGATGAGGGCACCGTTTACAAAGAGTTGAATAGCGATATAGAATGTCATGGAAATGCAAGAGCTATAGTTACAGGAAAGTATTCTCTTATCTATACTATAACCAAATCTCTTACAGAGAGTCAAGCCAGTTCAACGGTTGTTTGCCTGATACTGGCTGGGATAGTCTTGATTTTAGCATATAGAAATGTAATTCTTGGGCTCATATCCATGATCCCCGTCACCATTTCCTCCATATGGATACTGGGAACAATGTATCTTGCTGGATATACTTTGAATGTGATGACCGTGATGGTCACATCTCTGACTATAGGTCTTGGAGTAACCTATGCCATACATGCGGTAGAGAGGTACAAATTAGTGATGAGGAGAGATGGAGAAGTGGAAAAGGCGATTCTTGAGACAATCAGCCACACGGGAGGAGCAATATTGGCTGCTGCAATAACAACGATAGCGGGATTTGGAATACTCATCTTATCTCCTTTACCACCAGAGCAACAGTTTGGTGTAATTACCGCTATGAGTATATTTTATGCTCTCGTAACAACTATTGTTGTCCTCCCACCGATCTTATACATTTATGGTAAATGGAGAGAAATTAGAAGTAGATCTTCAGGGCATTGATACCCGTTTTCAATCCCATGGATCTCGCTACTGCAGTGCATTTCGTTCTGAGTAGATAAGCTATAGGTTTGTAGTTAAGCTCCGAAAAAACCTCATAATTTGCCATCCCTTTACATATTATTATATCCGCTTCCCGTAAATTCTTCTGCAAATCTTCAGGTATATTATCCAAATCCAAGCCAACAGCAAACGTTCCCGTATCAAGTATTCCATCTACGACTTCTTCGAATCTCAGCCTTTCAGCATCTTCTCTTGTAGCATCAGATAGTATAGGTTCACCTCTCACGACCAATATCAACTCTACATCCGGATTGAATCTCTTTATCTCTCTGCAGAGAATCTTATCAAAGACTATCTCTCCACAATTATCAGCTACAAACAAAGCCTTTTTTGCATTCGAAAGAATTTTCTTGAAAATATCATAATCGCTGTATCCGAGACCATCTTCAAAGTATCTGTCAAAAGTTTTTATTAAATCGCCTGGATCCTTGCTTCCGCCTTCTATGCCAAAATCTAGAATATTTCCAATTATGGCAGAGATAATCACAGATTTTAGAGGATCTTTGACTCTTTTGACTCTTTCCTCGATTTTTGAAATCAAAGATAAAGCAACCTCGTTACTCCTCCTCTTTACATCTCGGTAAGGATCCTTCACGCCCAAACCATCGTATACTACCTTATGAACCTTGGTAGCTATAGTTGCACTACATTTATTCGGATCAAACTCTCGCAGTAGAGTTTCCATTGCTTTGATTAAAACCTCTTTTGAAAGGGAAACATCTTTGCTTACCAGTTCTATCTCGTACAGACATCTCCTCATCAGACAAGGAATACATTCGGGCTGGATCTTCATACCTTTTGGGAAAAAGAGAGGCTATTTTAATACCTTGCTCAGGTAAAACCCATCATCTCTGTATCCCAACTTTCTGTAGTATTCTTTTACGCCTATCCCACTCAAAACAAATATCTTTTCGCAATCGAAATCTTCTTTTGCTATCCTCTCAGCTTCCCTCACTAACATCTTACCTATTCCCCTGTGCTGAATCGCCAGATCTGATCTTTCTCCTATCTCTATCTCTCTCCCAACAACCTTCAGTTCCCTTATAATCATGGATCTCTTCTCTGACAATTCCTTTATATAGGGATTCTCTGGTAGCCTTAATCTAAGATACCCCAAAAGAACATCATTCTCTTTATCCTCGAAAGAGAGAAACACCTCTTCTCCATCGCTTGCCATGTAATCTCTTCTATGTATCTTCAGATTGTCAGGATCAAATTCTCTATCTGTAAAACCAATCTCTCTACACCTTATACATCTACATCTCAACCCTCTCTTCTCCATCTCATTTCTAACAATCTGTCTGAGATTACTCTCCTTTATTCCCGCCTCTATTCTATTTGATGGAACATCCCTTTCTATCCTCTGTATCCTTATCCATTCGGGTATCATGCTCTTAACTTTACATAAAAGTTCAATAACTTCAGAAGTTTCCAAAGGCTTATACTCTCCTCTTTTCCACATCTCATAGAGCTCTGTTCCCTTGATAACCAGGGTTGGATAGATCTTGAGCATATCTGGCTTGAATCTGGGATCCTCAAATATCGTTCTGAAAGCCTCCAGATCCATATCTAAATCAGATCCAGGTAGCCCTGGCATCATGTGATAGCATACCTTTAGACCCGCATCTTTTGCTAACCTTGTTGCAAGAATAGAGTCATAAACAGTATGCCCTCTACCCATCCTATCCAAGACAGAATCAAAAACAGTTTGTACCCCTATCTCCACTCTAGTAGCTCCATATCTAAGCATATCCTCTATATGATTCATCCTGCACCAATCTGGTCGAGTTTCTATGGTTAAACCTATGCATCTTGATCTAGCTCTCTCATTCTTTCTCTTTGCCTCTTCCAGATCTCTGCTATCGGAATTATTCATTCCATCAAAACATCTCTTTATGAACCACTCTCTGTAAAAAGGATCTCTTGCCATGAAAGTTCCACCCATCACTATGAAGTCTATCTTGTCAACAGCATGTCCTATCTCTTCAATCTGCTCTATTCTGTTTCTGGTCTGAAGAAAGGGATCAAAGTTGTTGTTTATGGCTCTCATCGCTGCCGGCTCAAAGCCGGTGTAGCTCTGAGGCGTGTTTACTTCGATACCTCCAGGACAAGGTTTGCATCTACCATGTGGGCATTTCTCTGGAGAGGTCATAACCGCAACAACAGTTACTCCAGATGCGGTTCTTGCCGGCTTCTTCCTCAAGATCTCTAGGATATCATCTTTTTTCATATCTTCAGGCAGTCTTTTCAGAATCTCGCTATCTGGAGGAATCTTGCTTAGATTGTAAATCTTGCATAATCTAATCTTTGCCCTATGCAGATCCTTCTTTGATCTGATATTACCTCTGCGCAGTTCTTGGATTATATCTCTGTAGAAACCTTCTCTCATCTTACTCTACTATTGTAGGATAAGGATATAATGTTTTCTGAGAATACCGTTTTCTAAGCATTCATATCAAGACTATAAAAGATATTCACTAGCTAGTTATTCGATACAGCATCTAGTGTTAAAAAATTTTATAAGTAAACAAACCTTCGGAACAATAGGAGAGGTAACATGAAAAAATTAACTCTAGCTATGGTTGTTGCTGTTTTACTATTGATAACCTTTAGTGGTTGTGTTAAAGAGAAGAAAGTAGAATCTTTTGAAATACACGAGTGGGGAGTATTTCTAAAGGGTTATGATTGCAACACCACTTCGATACTAACAGAATCACCTCCCTTGCCAACAACAGGTGTAAAGAAACCCGTAATCTATTTTCATTCCTTGAAGAATGTAACAAGCGTTAGAGTTGAAGTCCACTCCATAAGAAATGCAACTACTATTCCAAATGCAACCATAGCTGATAACAAGATCATCTGGAACGTAACCGTTGAGAACGATTCAATAAAAGTGGGGAACGAAGAAACATGTTATGATCATCTCTTTTATGAAGGCGAAATAGATTTCCTAACATATGTTACAATACTGGTAACTGATAACAATTCAAGTATTAGTTATTATATTAAGAATAACGAGAGCTACACCATTTCTGATGCAATCTTTGTATACGGAAAGGGTAGAGATTGGATAGAATGTGTGTACTTTGGAGACCTACAACCAGGTGAAGATAAGATAGTTAATGATTCAGATCCCGATAATATACTTAATGTCAGTGAGGCAAAGAAGGTGATTTACGATGCTCTTATATCTCGTGGTTTAACAGATGATGAGGCAAAGGCTTTACTCGATTACTGGGGTGATTGGTGGTTCAATTTCCTAGAATGGGGATTTTATTCCCCCAGCAACCTAACCTATACTAGACTGATATACATAATACCTCAGACAGTCTATGATCAGTTATTACCTATAGCTGTTACACCTGAACCTTCTTCAATAATTAGGGTTGGAGTGGTTACTGTAACTAATGCGCTACCCTCTTCCTTGGAATAAGTCAACAAGTTTTTCAATTCCTGATCAGAGGTCGCATCCAAGGAAGATTTATAAATAAAAAACTGTTTTGGGTCTTCACCAGGTGAA
>CAZGUO010000043.1:0-7757 GCA_964529185.1 uncultured Thermoplasmatales archaeon | reverse complement strand
AAATTAATAATGGTTACTACATAACTAAATAAGGGCACTTGACAACTATCAGCCTGTAGCTTATTTTTTATTTCCCTTTCAGACTTTCGCTGGTGAGAAGAGTCTTTGTATCTATAACTCCCGGTATTGCCCTTATCTTCTTTATAACAACAGATCCAACCTCATCGAAATCTCTAGCTTCTATCTTCGCTAGGATATCGTACTCTCCAAAAAGGGGGTATATCTCTGTAACCTCATCTATAGAAGAGATCATTTCAAACACTTCCTTTTCCCTCATTGGGCTAACACTTACCAGCACAAATCCTGTGGCCATGGTCTTCCTAAAAGCGAGTAAATTAATAGACTTTTCTATTAAATCTCTACCACTCTTAACCAAAAATTACAAAATCAAGCAGAGCGGAAAATCTCGATTGTTCTATTCTAAATGTTAAGCTATTCACGATCTTCTGTTATGATGATCTTTCTGAGATTGGTTAGATAATCTCGATACGCCTTCCTTCCCTTTTCGGTAAGTCGATAAAGGGTTTTGGGCTTCCTGCCGACAAATCTTTTCTCAACTTCTATATATCCAGCTTGCTCGAGTTTTCTTAAATGTGTCGCTAGGTTGCCTTCACTTGTCTCCAGCAATCTCCTTAAGGTGTTAAAATCGACTTTTCTCCTGTGGAACAGGATCGTAGATATAGCCAGTCTCGTCTTTTCATGAAGTGTTTTGTCCAGGTTCGTGAGAGTCTTTGCCAGTTTCTCCAGCTCATTCAACCTTTACACCTGCCCTTACAGATCTCTTAAAAGATGTGTAATCTTTCAGACCAATAGATAGATAACCTAGACCATATGTGAGTGCAAATGCGGACCATGCATATATGAACCCAATATTAGCCACAATTACGGCAGACCCAACCATCAATACACCTATTATGGTATAGACTTTGGATTCTGAAATTATACCCTGAACCATGCTTCCAATACCATCTATAATGAGCCATCCCATGAGAATGAATCCCGATATCTCTGCAGAAGGAAGATTATTCAAGATGACCTTGGTCACAGGGGGGCTCCAGAATACAAGCATATATGATGTCCCACCAACAAGAGCAACCGCAAGCCAGCTCATCTTTATCCTTTCACTTAGCCATCCACCTTTAGAATAACCCAGAGACTTCTCGATTCTTTTCTTAAGCAGAGGGGTGGATATGAATGCAGAGAGTAAAGAGATAATCAGGATAGTAAATCCATAATACCATGGAATGGAAAGGATTTCGACAACCTGGAATGAGATCGCTCCAATGAATACAGCCAAACCCCATACAGCGTCTATAATCCCATAAGCTCTCGCCTCCTCTCTTATGATTCCTCCCAATTTTTCCAGTAATTCGATCCTCTCTTCGATCTCTTTCTTCGCCATCTCTTCACCTCGAGTTTACAGAATAATTTTTAACTTCAAATACTTTTTGATAAAAAGTTATTTGCAAAATAAAGTTTTTTAGCCACTGTACCTCTCAACATATGGTAACATCTAACCCCTTATCCCTAAGTCTCTTATATGCTATCTCTTCAGATCAACGTTGGAACCCTTCCATCTTTGCATGGTTTTTCGCATAAATTTAAGTATATGTATCTTATTTACCAAATCCCTACAATAAACAGGAGGAAGAGTTATGGTAAAAGCAAAAGCTAGAGCTGCTGCAAAAAAACTCAAAGATAAATGGAAAGCGAAGGTGTGGTATAGGGTCTTAGCGCCTTCTCTATTCAACAACGTCGCTATAGCTGAAACGCCAGCCGCAGATAAGGAACTGCTGATAAATAGAGTTGCTGAGGTATCTCTTCAAGATCTTACCGGTGATTTTAGAAAATCTCATGTCAAGCTTTACTTCAAGATAGATAGAGTCGAGGGGACAGATGCATACACTTATTTTGTGGGCCACACCTTAACCAACGATTACATAAGGAGACTCATTAGAAGGAGAAGATCAAGAATCGATGGAGTTTTTGATGTCACAACAAAGGATGGCGCTCTCATAAGGATCAAACCCTTAGCTACAACTGAAAGGAGGGTCCAAACCTCGCAGAAACACAAGATAAGAGAAATAATGAAAGAAGTTGTCTTTTCTTATGCAAAGGAAAGAACATTGGATGAACTTATAAAGGGTATCATGGAGGATGAGCTTTCCAATGAGATAGCCAGAAGATGCAAGAAGTTTTATCCATTGAGAAAGGTCGAGATCTACAAGACCGAACTCATGAAGAGACCATCCACAGAGGAAGAGAGCAAAAAAGAAGAAATCAGCAAGGAAGAAACAGAGGAGATAGAAGAGAAGAAGGAAACAGAGAGTGGAGAAGAGGAAGAGAGCAAGGAGGAAGTAGAGAACAAAGAGAGCGAGACGGAAGAGAAGGAGGATAAAGAAAAACAGGAAAAGCCGGAAGGAGAATAAGCTTAAATCTCTTCTTCCTTTACATTTTTGGGGATTCTGATGGCTAGAAGCATAGTAGTAATAGGTGGAGGAGCAGCGGGAGGCACAGCAGCTCAATTTGCAAAGAAGACAGATAGAAACGCAGAGGTTACTGTTTTCGAGAAGGGAAGCTATCCTCAATACTCTAAATGTGCTTTACCATATTATATATCCGGCAAAGTTGAGGATGTTGTAGAGTTTTCCGAGAAGTGGTTTGAAAAAGCTGGAATAGATATTTATCTTGAAACAGAGGTAAAGGAAGTCGATCTGAAGAAAAAGATCGTGATAGCCGAGAGAGATGGAGAGAGTATAGAGAAAAGGTTCGATTCCTTAATTATAGCAACAGGTGCAACTCCTGGCGTGCCGCCTATCAATGGAATATACGATGGTAACAAACTCAAAGAGGGGGTCTTCTTTTTGAGAACATTAGACGATGCCAAGAAGATCAAAGAATTTCTGGGTAGCGTTAAAGAGATAGCCATAGTAGGGGCTGGACTAATAGGACTGGAATTGTCTGAGGCATTCTATGAGTTGGGGAAGAAAGTAAGGATAATAGAAATTCTTCCGAGCATACTGCCCGGGATGATCGATCAGGATCTGGCTGAGATGGTTTATCAGAAGATAAAGGATAAGGTGGAGATATTTACGAATTATATGGTAAAAGAGATAAGAGGGGAAGATAAGGTCGAAAGCGTCGTTGTTAAGAGTAAGGATGGTGAAGAGAGAGAGTTTGATGCTGATATGGTGATTCTAGCTACTGGAATAAGACCTGATACAAGAATAGCTGAAGAGATTGGTTGTAAAATAGGAGAGAGAAGGGGAATAGTTGTAGATGAAAGATCTATGACATCGATAAAAGATGTCTACGCTGCTGGAGACTGTACCGAGTATAGAGATTTCGTTACGGGTAAAGCTATACCTGTAGGACTTGGGAGCATTGGAGTAAGACAAGCTATGGTTGCTGGTATAAATTCGGCTGGAGGAAACGCTACCTTACCAAAAGGTTTTATTCATACAAGAACCACACGCATATTTGGTATAGAGATATCTGCAGCTGGTCCTTTATCCAAGGATGTTGATAACAATGTCCAAGGGAAGTATTCAGGAAAAACTCTACCCCACTACTTCCCTGGTAGCAAAGATATAGTGGTAAAGACCATTCTCAACGATTCTGGAGAGATAATAGGTGCTCAAGCTGTAGGCGAGGGAAGCGCTTTGAGAATCAACACATTTGCATGCGCCATATATAATAGGATGAAGGTTGAGGAGTTTGTAAAACTTGAAACAGCCTATGCGCCGCCGATCGCCCCAACTCTAGATCCTATAATAATATCAGCAGATGTCGCAAGGTATAGGTATGGAAGGAGATGAGATAAGATTTGTTCATCTTGCGGATACTCACCTTGGATACTCAAACTATCGTAAAATAGATAGCGACGGAGTAAATCTAAGGGAGAAAGACATCTACAGATCGTTTATCTCTGCTGTTGATTATATAATAGAAAGAAAACCCGATTTTGTTATCCATGCTGGAGATCTCTTTGATAGTGTTAGACCAACCAACAGAGCAATAACTGTAGCCATAGAACAGCTTCTCAGATTGTCAAGAGCGAATATACCAACTATAGTTATAGCAGGAAACCATGAAACACCAAAATTGAAAGAGACGGGTCATATCTTTAGATTGTTTGACCACCTAGAGCATATCTATCCAGTCTATGAGAGGGCAGAAAAGATCGATCTGGAGATAAAGGGAAAAAGGATATCGATACATGCTATTCCTCATTGCAGAGAGAAAGATAATTTTTCAGAGTATCTGAAATCTGTAGCTCCGGATCCATCTGCAGATTACAATATATTGGTAACTCATGGAGCTGTCCAGGCAATCCAAGTCTTCAAGATGAATGAGTTTAACGAGTACATAATTCCCTTCCCTTCCATATCAAAAGGTTTCGACTATGTTGCTTTAGGTCATTATCACGGATTTACAAGGATAAGAAACAATATAGTGTACTCCGGATCAACAGAAAGAATGAGTTTTTCCGAATCCAAGGAGGAGAAAGGGATAGTTGATGTAAAGATTTCCTCCTCTACAGTTACGAATTTCATACCACTACCCACTAGAAGGATGATAGAGATAGGACCTATAGACTGCAAGAATCTTGGACCCAGAGAGATTGTCGAAAAAGTGAGAGAAAAGGCCGAAGGGAGAGACTTTAAAGATTCTATAGTCAGACTTTCTTTGATAAATGTCGATCCAGCAACCTACAAATCTATAGATCTCTCCTCCATAAATAACATCTTCTCCCGAGCCATGCATTTCGAGATAAGACACTCTATAGGCAAGGAACCTGAACAGATAGTCCCAACCGATATAATGATAGCAGATCTCCTGACAGAGTTTGAGAAATTCCTTGAGAGAGGACATTACAAAGATAAAGATGTATTACTCGAGATCGGAAAAAGGTACATACGCCAGGCGGAGGGAGAGGAGTGATATTAAAATCGATGAGGATACAGAATTTCAGGAAATTCAAAAACGTTGAAATAGAGTTTCCAGATGGAGTTGTTGGTATATTTGGGCTGAATGGTGTGGGGAAATCTACAATATTTGAGGCTTTTGCGTGGGCTCTCTATGGGCATACGGCTGCAAGAACTTCTTCAGATAAGATAAAAAGGGATGGAGCCCTGCCGACGGAGAGATGCAGGGTTGAGGTTGAATTCGTCTTCAATCAGAACAACATAAGGGTAATAAGAGAAATGGTGGGAAGGTCTCTCTCTCCATCAGCTGTTGCTTATGTGAATAATCGCCTCGTAGCAAATGGATCTGAAGCTACAACCAAGTTTATCCAAAATCTCTTTGGTATGGATGCTAAAACCTTCTTTACATCTATCTTCGCTAAACAGAAGGAACTTAATGCCCTCTCGACGATGAGCGCCAGCGAGAGAAAACAATTGATTATGAGAATGCTTGGTATAGATGCTCTTGATAAAGCGATAAAAAACATAAGATCTGATATAAGAAAATCCCAGGAAATCATACAACATTACCAGATCTCGCTGAGGGATGAAAAGACGGGAAAGGATAAGGAGGAGATTTTTAAGAAGGAGATCGAAAAAAACGAGGAGAAGTTAAGGTCTGTTGAAAAGGGAATAGATGAAAAGAAGAAACTTCTAGAGATGCTAAACTCAGATCTGAAGAGATTGGAGGAAGAAAAGAATCATATCCAGAATGTGTATGAGGATATCCAGAGGAGACTGGAAGAGGAGAGAAGAAAAAAGGAGCTTTTTGATAGGAAGAAGAGATTGGAGGAGGAGATTGAAAAACTGAGAAAATCTGTTGACGAAAGAAAGAGAATCCTTGAAGGCAAAGAGAAGGAATTGGAAGATTTGCAGAAGGCTAGAGAGGATTTTGATGCCGTTGAAGACAAACTGGAGGTGGTTAGAAACGATATATCTGCTCTACTTGGAGAGATAGAAAAGGAGAAAGCAAGGATAGATGGTTTTGAGAGAGAGAAAAGGAAGGCTGAGAATAAGAAAAGCAGAATAGAATCTTTGGGTCCTTCGGCGCCATGTCCAACTTGTGAAAGACCTTTGGGAGAACAGTACACCAAGCTCATAGAGAAGTTTAACAACGAGATAAAAGAGAGTGAGAAAGAGATTGAAAGTATAAATGAAAGAATCAGGGTGCTGGAGAAAGAGGTAGAGGAGAAAAGAAGACTGGAGGGAGCTCTGGCAAGAAAAAGGAGATTTCTATTGGATGCAAAGATGAGATGGGAAAGATTGTCTGCGTATATCCAATCTGCTAAGAGAGAGATAGAAAGGGAAGAGAGGGAAATCGATGCGAGAAGAAGAGAGATTTCTTCTATGGGAATCATTGAGTTCGATGAGAACCTTTTCAGATCTCTGGAAAGCAAGGCGAAGCAGGAATATGAAAGATATAAGGAGAGTATGGAGAGGTTGAGGAAAAAGCAGATGGAAGTTGATGGAGTGAGAGAAGAGATAAAGGAGATAGAAGGTGAAGCGAGGTTGTTAAAACAACGTATTCATGAGTTGAACCAAAGGATAGAGGATTTAAGAGAGATGAGAAAGAGAATGGCAGAGGAACAAGATAAATTATCAAAGCTAAACGTTTTGGAGAAGATAATGGGAGATTTTAGGATAGATTTGATATCGAGGATAAGACCAACGTTATCAGCTTATGCATCAAGCTTACTAGAGATACTTACCGATGGAAAGTACAGCGAGATGGAACTGAATGAAAATTATGACATAATGATATACGATGGAGGGAAAGCCTACGAGATAGGAAGATTCTCGGGAGGTGAAGAAGATCTCGCAAATCTCTGTATAAGATTATCCATATCCCAGATGCTAGCTGATAGGGCGGGAGGGGAGTTTAACATGATAATCCTCGATGAGATCTTTGGTTCGCAGGATGTAAACAGAAGAAGAAACATACTTGGCGCTCTAAACTCTCTATCAAATAGATTCAGACAGATATTTATCATAACTCATATCGAAGAGATAAAGCAGATGGTCGGCAATGCCTTAACAGTTTATGAAGGCGAAGATGGGACAAGTAAAATAAAGGTAGAGTGATTTTACTCCTTCTTTTTCTTCGCTGTTTTAACTGGTTTTGATTTCTTTGCTATCCTTTTCTTTATATCCTCAGCGGACTTGAATAGCCTGTTGAAGAGTTCAGCATTGGATTCGTACCACTGGCGCCAGCCCTCTACCTCTTCCTTGAGTTTGTTGTTCTCCTCTTCCAGCTCTTCGTATAGTCTGTACAGCTTTGTTAGTCTCTCTCTTTCCTTGTTATATTCAAGCTGAAGTTTTTCATACTTATCTTTGTACTCTGCAAACTTCTTGTATTTGTTGAGTTCAGCAAGTTCTTTTTTGAGAGTGTTTATCTCTTTCTCCTTTTCATTTAGAGAGTTTTTGAGTTTGTTGACCTCTTCCTCTAACTTTTTGGCTTTCTCTTCATAAAGATCGTGTTTTTTCTTGAAGGTCTCGTATTCTTTCAAAAGCTTTTCTTTTTCTTCTAGTTTTTTGGTGAGTGTATCTATCCTTGTGTTCAGATCGTTTTCAACCTCGACTAATCTTTTCTCGTAATCCTTTATCTTGTTTTCTAGTTCGTTTATCCTCTTTTCCTTTTCCGCGAGTTCATCTTCCTGTAATTTATAAGCATCCCAGAGCTTGATCAATCTCTCCTTCTCTTTCTCCAACTCCTCACTTAGTCTTCTTGCATTCTCTATAGCTTCGTCCCTCTCTTTCTCCACCTTGGCCAATTTTAGACTCTTGGAGATA
>CAZGUO010000042.1:0-7784 GCA_964529185.1 uncultured Thermoplasmatales archaeon | reverse complement strand
GCCAGACCAAAGCTGTACAGTGTTTGGCAAGGTTATGGAAATATCAGAAAATAGCAATTGCATATCTCTTATAATCTCAGACAACACCCTTTCATGTTTTCTAAATCTATGGAATAGAAACGCAGACATTGGAAGAGAAATAAAGATTCTAGATACCCTGAAAGTTATAAATGCATACTCAAGATTAGGTAAAGAAGGTCTGGAGATCAATGCGGGTAGATGGAGTTATATAGAGATAAACCCGGAGGATGCTCCTTCCATAGAGATCAAGCCCGTATGCGGAACATTGATAAGAAAGGAGGAGACAAGAGTTAGATTCGATGGTACGGGATGTGCAAGATTTTTTAAAAGAATATGGCTAGAAGAAAACGATACCACATTTCATGTGAATGTATGGGATGACCATGTTAAGCTTATAAACCAGATAAGCGAGGGAGATTTCCTAAAGATAAAAAATCCAGTCAGGAGAATTGTAGGTAGCAAAATTGAAATAGAAGCTAGGGCAGGAAGCAAAATCACCACTAAATCTTAATAAACACCATTCTATTATGTGTTTGGGTTTTAGAATGGAGGGAGAGGTAACCCTAGAAAACTTGCCAGGAGTAGGACCTGCTACCGCAGAAAAGCTCAGAGAAGCTGGCTATGATGATCTCTTAACCATAGCGGTCTCATCTCCAAAAGAACTTGCAGATGCTGCAGATATAGGAGAAAGCACTGCAGCTAAGATAATCCTAGCAGCAAGAAAGTTGGCTGATATAGGAGATTTTGAGACAGGAGATGTTATATTTGAAAGGAGATCGAGGCTTAGACACCTAACAACCGGATCAAAATCCTTAGATGAACTTCTTGGAGGAGGATTGGAAACGCAAGCAATAACAGAATTCTTTGGCGAGTTCGGATCTGGAAAAACTCAAATAGCACATCAGTTATGTGTGACAGTCCAACTTCCCGAGGAGAAAGGGGGCTTAGAGGGGCATGCATTCTATATAGATACAGAAAACACATTCAGACCCGAGAGAATAACACAGATGGCCACAGCTCTTGGTTTAGATCCCAAAGAGACGTTGAAAAAGATACACGTCGCCAGAGCATTCAACTCAAGTCACCAGATGTTGCTTGTCGAGAAGGTCAAAGAACTCTCCAAAGAAATACCAGCCAAATTGTTAGTTGTAGACTCTCTTACAGCTCACTTCAGAGCAGAGTACGTCGGAAGAGGTGCTCTTGCAGATAGACAGCAGAAGCTAAACAAGCACATGCATGATCTACTAAGATGGAGCGATCTCAATGATGGTGTGGTATGTGTTACAAATCAAGTCTCAGCAAAACCAGATGCCCTATTTGGAGATCCCACCAGACCGATAGGCGGGCATATAGTTGGGCATACCGCAACATTTAGGGTATATCTGAGAAAAAGCAGAGGAGAAAAGAGGATAGCCAGACTCATAGATTCTCCACACCTTCCAGAAGGGGAGGTTGTTTTTTCGATAACAAAGGAAGGGATAAGGGACTAATAAACAGCATTCTGTAAGCTTTCCAAGAAGAGAAAGCTTTAATTATCCCATATCCTATTCCATATACGGGGTGAAGAAATGGTATACAAGCATGGTGAGTGGACCCTGTATAAGAGGGATGTAAAGCTTAAGGGAGGAAAGTGGCAGACAATCTACTTCTTCAGCAGAAGAACACCAAAGAGTGGAGAGCCCTGTGACCTGCCAGATGGTTACGAGGTAGGTGTAAACAAGAGGACAGGTCTTCCATACTTGAGAAAGAAGAGATAAAACCTCCCAACTTCCTTTTTATTTTTGTTTTGAGGAAAATATTATAAATTTCTAAGTATCTTTAGAATTAGATGAAGTATAACTCTGGCAAGAATTACCTAAAGATCTTGATACTTTCTTCCATTTTTATGTTGATCTTTTCTTACTCTATGGTATTTATATCTTTTAGTGAATTTCAATTTGGAATGACAGGTCTTAGCATCTCCAATTATTACATTAGGGGAGATCCCCCAGTGCCAATCATAGAAGGTATTGATAGCGATATTATAGAGGTCTTTGAGAACCAAACACTATGCCTAGATGCATCAAAAAGCTATGATAGAGATGGACGGATTGTGGATTTTGTATGGCAGGTTGGTGATCAACTCTTCCATGGCAAGAAGCTTACATATAAGATAAATAAAAAGGTTAAGTCGATATATGCAGATAACATGCCTGTTATCTTTCTCTCTTTAGGTGTTACTGATGATTCTGGAAACACCGCGATAAGGAGCCTGCTGATAAAGGTTCTTCCGGGAAGGTTATATCTATCGAAGGATAAACTCTCAGTAGAGCCATCCTATAATGAAAAGGTTACATGGAGGTCATGGTTATCTGGGAAAAGCACGATAAAGTATCTTCTACCAGAAGCAATAAAGATGCCCAAGTGCAAAATTAAACTGCACCTGGATGTAGATAGATTTCTCTGTTTAGGGATCAGAAAGATAAGGTTATCTGCCATATCTGAAGATGGGAAAGAAATTCCTATAGCTGAGAAAAGTCTCAGGATCTTTTATCTTGGGGACATAGATCTATATGGAGAAACAGCTAAGGAAATAAATATTACCGGATTTAAGATAAATATTGAAGGTTTTCCTCTCTGTACACTCTCTTTAGACTGCAAGAATAGCTACATAGAGTTCTCTCAATCTTGGAAGCAGTATCTATCGTAACATACGATCTCATTTATGCTCTTTCTGGGTCTGGGTTCTACCTCCTCTTTCGGATATCCTACTGTAAGAAGAGCAACCACCTCTTTCTCCTCTGGTATTCCCAATAACTCTTTTACCTTCTCCTGATAGAATGCTCCGATCCAGCAGGTTCCCAAACCAAGCTCTACCGCTTCCAGAACCATATGTTCCATTGCTATACCAATATCGACCTTGTACCATCTACTAGTAGAAGGATCTGCCAGACCAACGATGATTACCGGAGCCTCTCCAACAAACCTTTGTCCCTTGCATGCATCAACGAGTTTTTCTCTCTTTTCTCTATCGGTAACGACTATGAATCTCCATTCCTGACGATTCTTTGCAGATGGCGCCAGCCTTGCTGCCTCCAGAAGTTTATCCAGCTTCTCTTTCTCTATGGGTTTGTCCTGATAGGATCTGATGCTTCTTCTAATTTTTATGGCTTCAAACACCTCCATATTACTCACCCAATACCTTCACCAAAATTCTTCTGTGACGGCTCCTAACATCCATTTCCATAAACACTATCTGCTGCCAGGTTCCATGAACTATTTTGCCATTAGTTATTGGGATAGTTAAGCTTGGTCCTATTATACTAGCTCTAACGTGGCTATGGCCATTGTAGTCATGCCAGGTTTCGTGATGATGATAGTATTCATCTCTAGGAGCTATCCTTTCAAGAGCTGCTGGCATATCTTTCATCAAACCGGGTTCATACTCTATTGTGGTTACAGCTCCAGTAGATCCAGGAACAAACACGCAAGCTATACCTTCCCTTACTCCAGATTCTCTCACTATCCTCTGGATTTCATCAGTCAAATCTACCATATCATTCTCTCCTTTCGTCTTTACCTCTATCTCTCCCTGATACACCTTCATACCATCTCCCCCAGCAGTTTGTAGGCATCGTAAACCTGAATCAGCCCATAACCGTATCTATCGTTGTGCTTTAAATCCTCTCCGCTGTAGAGATCTTCGCTTCCGATCTTTTCTGCGGTTTTAGCAAGAACATATTTGAGCAGAGCTATACCATCTTCTCCCATCTCCTTAAGATCTGGATATGCTTCAAGGAGAAGAGCAATGGATCCTGCAACGAGAGATGCGGAGATCGATGTTCCACTCTTCTGGACATAACCCTCTCCAAATATCGATCTGATACCTTCGCCTGGCGCGACAAGTTCAGGCTTCTTGTTTGGATCTACTCTTTCGCCATGCCTGCCTAAAACTTCGGCTTGATTTCCCCTAGAACTGAAGGCGGAGATGTAGAGGTTTCGATTTATGGATCCAACTGAGATAACGCCATCTATACCAGATAATTCAAAAACATCCCCATCATCATTTATCCCATCATCCCCAGCAGGAGCCACAACAAATATTCCTTTCTCTATGGCTTCTATACATTCTTCTATGCTCTTCTCTCCAATCTCTATATTGTCCTGATTCTTGTAAAGAGAGAGGAGAATAATATCCGCTTTACTCTTTATGCAAAAATCTATAGCCTCTGCCAGCAAACTGTCGTTTGTCATCCCTGTACTGGATACCGCTTTAACAACTATAACATCACATCCTGAACATATACCTTCTATCCCTCCAAGCAGAGATCTTTTTGAAAAGAGAAGCCCCGCTATGAATGTTCCATGGCCGTTGTCATCATAAAAATTCTCCTTTCCGTTTATCAGATCCTTCCAGGCCACAAACCTCCTTTTATCAAAATTTCCTTTATTGAGATCAACACCCGTGTCTATCAAACCTATCCTGATATCATCTCCTGTGAAACCCAAGTCACGCAGTTTATCTATCTGCATAGCTTTTAATGCCCACTCATTCCCAACGTGTGAGATACATCCACTGAGTAAAGAAAGGAAGATGGCAGTTATTGCTCCCAATAATCTTAGTTTCCTATTCATCTATCAGATATACCCTCCTTCCAGCCGAGTCTCGAGTAAAGTATCCAAAATCTTTACAATCCTTCAATACCTCTCCACTGAAAACGGGACCATCCTTGCACACCCTCAATCCTTCACCTATACAGCACTGCCCACACAATCCAATTCCACACTTCATATATCTCTCGACAGATGCCTGGAAGTCTATAGATTTATCCAAGCAAATATCTAGAATCTTTTTCATCATTATCTCGGGTCCACAAGTAATGACCAGATCAAAATCTTCTTTGTCCAAAATCTTCTTTGCCAGATCAGAAGCAAACCCTTTCTCTCCAGCGCTACCATCATCTGTTGAGATCATCAAATTCCCACATCTTCTCAGCCTATCTACAAAGAAGAGATCGCCCTCTGTTTTAGCACCTAATATAGTGGTTACCTCTATCCCAAGTTCCTTAGCCTTCTCTACAGCAGGAGCTATAGATGCAATTCCCGTTCCACCAGCCACGAACAATATCTTTTCACCATGAATATCAAATCCATTCCCGAGAGGTCCCCTCATACCAAGTAAATCTCCCTCAACCTTCTTGAATAGTTCTCTAGTCGCATCTCCAACCCTTTTAAAAGTAATCGAGATCTCTCCCTCCAAGATTCTGGAGACACTCATCGGTATCTCGTCAATCCCGGGTATGTTTATCATCAGGAACTGCCCAGGGTCTACCTTTTTGTCAAATGGAAGAAATATACTCTTTACGTTCTCATTTTCAGAAACAACCTTCCTGATTTTTACAAAATTTGGATAGTTCATCTCAAAGCCAACCCCCTGAAATCATCGATACTGTTGTAACCATTCTTCTTCATCCATTCCTCCAACTCTTGGCATACCTTTTTGAAAACATCTATACCTCTGTAAAATATGGCAGAGCCTATCTCCACAGCTACTGCCCCAGCAAGAATGTATTCAGCAGCATCCTCTCCAGTTTCTATACCACCAACCCCAATTACCGGAATATTGAGCTCACTGGATAACTCATAAACGCATCTCACTCCAATGGGTTTTATTCCTTTACCCGAATAACCTCCAAACCTGTTATGAAGTATGGGCATCTTTGTCGATAGATCTATCTTCATAGCTCTAATAGAGTTTATGGCAACTATACCATCTGCCCCTCCCTCTTCTACTGCTTTGCCTATCTCAACAACATCTCCAACATTAGCAGATATCTTCGGAAAAACCGGAATGGAAACATTTCTCTTAACCTCTTTTGTTATTGATTTCACTGCATCAGGATCGCTACCAATTTCGAGACCGTATCCTTTTGCGTGGGGACAGCTGAGATTTAACTCTAGTGCATCCACACCATACTTTTCCATCCTTTTCGCTAGCAGGGCAAACTCCTCTTCATCCTTACCAAATATACTCCCTATGATAGGTATATCTATCTCCTTCAGTTCTTCAATCTCTCTTCCAAATTCCTCTATACCTGGATTTGGAAGTCCCATCGAGTTCAGGATACCGCATTCAACCTCTACAACAGTCGGATTTGGATACCCAGACCTAGCTTCCAGACCTATAGACTTTGTAACCACGGCGCCGGCGCCAGATTTGGCTATCCTTATTAGTGAGCCCGCAGATTCTCCCATGATCCCAGATGCCAGGATTGTGGGGTTTCTCAATTTTAGTCCAGCAAACTCAACCTCAAGCATCTCTGAGGAAATAGGATAATGTATATATAAAAAGATTCGATGTTTTCATCATGAGATACCTGCAAACGACATGGTTCGGGGTATTTTTGCATGATGGGGAGGAGATCATCGATTACATCTTGTTTCCAAAAGAGGTTGATTTGCTCCGGGAGAAAGTTGAAAAGATCTGGAACGGAGAGGTTCTTGATGAGGAGAGAAAAATAGCAAAAGGTAAAGAGATTGTAACAGCAGATGAAAGGCTATCATCAATAGCTGAATACGATGAGGATGCTCCTATTATAAATATCAGACCGGAAGATTTTGGTTTTGATCGAGATGTACTGAGGGAAGTTCTTATTGGTATTGCAAAGAAGAGAGTGGAGAAAGAGCTGAGCAAGGAAGATCTGCAGATAATCCAGATGGTAAAAAATCTGGAGGAGCTAACTAAGATATCAAATGTTCTATCAGAAAGGATAGCGGAATGGAAAAATCTCCCTGTGCAGTGCGGGGTTGAGATAGTTGAAAAGCTTAAGAAAGAGATGGATAGATCCATAGATGATATCAAGACAAAACTCGAGGAGAAGATGAAAGAGGTGGCACCAAACCTCTCAAATTTGCTCAATCCCATTTTGGGTGCACAACTGATAGCAATTGCTGGAAGTTTGGAGAAGCTTGCAAAACTCCCAGCATCTAGTATACAGATACTCGGTGCGGAGAAAGCTTTATTCAGATATAAACAGGGTAAAGGTACACCACCAAAGCATGGGATATTATTTAGATATCATCTGGTAAGGTCCGCAAAACCAAAAGAAAGAGGAAAAATTTCCAGATTTCTGGCATCAAAAATATCTGTAGCTGCCAAAGCAGATGCCTTTACCAGAAATTTGATCCACGACAAACTGAAGAAAGAGATAGAGGAGTTTATGGCGAAGATGAAATAGATTTTTTACTGTATCTTACCAAACAAGCATCTGACCATAATTATGATCGGTATTATTTCCAATCTTCCTATCCACATGTTCAAGATGAGCATAATTTTTGCGAATACAGGCATGGTAGGTGAGGTTATTCCAACAGATAGTCCAACATTACCCTGAGCTGAGCAAACCTCAAAGATCACATCTCCAAGAGATTCATTTGGCATACAGTAAGATACAACCAGAATTCCCGCAAAGAGAAAGATCATCCATAGAAATGATATTATCGCAGCCTCGTTCACTTCTTCAAACGCATCTTGTGCTGAGAGAGGTTTTTCTCCTAATTTGTAAACCAGAACTCTCTTTGGCGTAGATACGAGCTTCTTTATTCTCCACCCAACGCCCTTTGTCAGAAGCACAGCTCTGAAGAGTTTTATTCCTCCAGCTGTAGAACCGGCGGCTCCTCCTATGATCATGGCAAATGAAAGAATGAATTTGGAGGATTCACTCCACTGTGAGATATCTGCCGTTGAGAAGCCGGTGCATGTTATTGCAGAGATAAACTGGAAG
>CAZGUO010000041.1:0-7825 GCA_964529185.1 uncultured Thermoplasmatales archaeon | reverse complement strand
TAAGGTCTTATCCTCTCCATACCAACATATCTTATCTTTTCTGAGAGGACAGCCAGAACATACAGCTTTCTAACTGAATGAGCCAATCTTACACCTCTGCTTATATTCGACCAGCTACTCTTGAAGGAATCTGTTACAGCATCTATGAGATACTCTGCATGATACCTGTTTGGATCCCTCTCGTATGCTCTGAAATGGGTCCCAAACTTGTAGCCCGTTTTCACACACAACCCTTTCTCTTTCAGATCTTTGTAAACCTTATATCTGATCTCAAAATCTCGCTGAAAAGACCTTGCTATCTCGATGATATCTTCTCTATCTATCTTTTCATCTCCCGAATAGACATCTAGTACTTCCCTGTCCAAAAGGTGTAAAGCCTCTATCAGAGACAAAGTGAGACCGTTATCCGTAATATTTCCATAGAACGCTTGCCTGAAGAGTTCCTTCCCAACTTCTCTTTCCTTAACTATCACGAGATGTTTAAGCAGAGATCCTCTGCATCTTATATTTTCAACATCTTTCAAATTACCTTTGGGTTTCACTTCATAAACCTTGTAATATGTTATATCGCCCTCCTCATCAACCACAGCCATCCATAATTCCTCGATCAGCGGATCCAAACTGCGAAGATAAGAGAGCACATCCTCGATGCTGAATTCTTCCCTCTCGTTGATCGATACTGCAAATATATCCTTCTGATCCTCCCTCTTCGGTTTAAGATAGTAGTCTAAACCTCTTTCTCTGAGCTCGTGGAAACAGTTTATCTTGTATCCTCTTTTTCTCAGATCTCTATAAACCACAAATCTCTGTTCAAATCTGGAATCAATGGAAGAGAATCTGCTGAACAGTCCTTCTTCATTTAGCACTTCTCCATTCTCTTTAACCCTCAATTTTTTCTCCTCCACAAGATAAAGCGCCTCAACCGGATGTAATTCTAGATATCTCTCATCTATGAGCGCACCATAACCTCTCAAGCTAAGCCTATTTACCGTTTTCCTATCACAGACCAACACTCTACCATCTTCGATCTCTGCCATCATGCTACCACGTCTCCGGTGGGAAATCTTCCTTAAATTTCCTCTTATTTGAAACTATCGCAGTAATTATGACAACAACAAGCAGTATCACGAGCATATAGGCAATTATCCACAATGTGTATGAGACTATCTCTTCGATATCTGGGAATAGACTTGGTATCGGATTTACCGGTGGAACACCTTCAAATATGGATTCTCTATTCTCTGAAGGAACCAGCGCAAATTTTAGAGCACCTGCTATCATCTGAGCATACCTGTAGTAGACCAAAGAATCTATTGTCGATTCATTTTCTAGAGTTTCTGCAAACTCATAATAACTGACCGCAAGTACGGGCTCTATGCCATAGTTTCTACACTCTCCTATCTCAAACGCCGCCTTGTCTCTGGCTCTCTCCAATTTCTCCTTTTCATCCCCTCCAACCAACTCTATTGCCAGATTTGCCTTTGTCAGGGCTTCTAGAGATGTGAAAAGAGAGGAAGCGGGATGATTCTCTATCTCTTTCTCTGCCTCATCAAGCAACTGTATAGCATCGTTCAGAAGATTAGAATGTTCTCCCATTTCCTGTAATATGATCTGAGAGTATACCACAGAGTTTCTCGCCAGATCCAGATACTTGTTTGCCATCTCGTTGAGTTGGGTCTCATTTATGCTCACCTTCTCTTCAAATTTGCTCGATATATTTAGCCACCAGCCCACGCTGTTACATCTCTCTACTGCAAAAGCCAGTCTGTAAAGTGCATCGAGATAGTTTGCCTCTGTATAATCGTTTTCAGCTTCCTTTATCTGGCTCTTCGCTTCGAATAACCTCTTTTGTGCAGCACCTACGCACTGAAGCGATACCGTTCCAGATATACTAGCATTATCAGCTAGAGCCTTTTTTGTATTGAGCAGGTTTTTTGCATAATTGAGCACAGACTCAACGTATGCATCTCTATCCAAGGAAGAAAAGAAATTGCAAGCATATACAACAAATCTGGAGCTTATCAGGGACTGGAACGATTTGCTGGTTGAAGAGTAAAAGAGACTTCGATCATATGAGCTTTCTGCTTCATCGAGAGCTTTTTTGGAATCTTCTAGGCTTTTTTCTATTTCGCTTCTGTAGTTGGGATAGTAATTTGGTATAACAAGTTTTGTGTTGTTGAAAAGTTTGCTCGCATTTTCATAACTTTCTTTTGCCCTGGAGATGAGATGTTCTGCAAGAGGTTTCATAGATGTTGTGTAGTTTTCTGTTGAGATGTTTTCGTTGATTTCAGGTTCCTTAAATCTGTGTCCCGTAAAGTAATATACCGCATCATTCACATCCTCAACCTCTACAACCTCCATACCATACTTTTCCTTTGCATACTCAGATACATTTACCTCCTGCCATTCGGTGATTATCCTTATCCATCCTCCCTGTTTCTCGGTCTTTGTAACTCTGGTATAGACTATCATCTGGCCTTTCGGTATTAAGAATCTTCTTGCGCCTACCGAATGTGCAGCATCTATCTTCTCTTTTATACCTCCTACAGGCCCAATGCTACCATCGGGATTTATCATTCCGGTCATCATTGTCTTGTTATCTAGATTCCAACCCTCCAGAGCTGCTATAGTTGCTACCGTCATTACCGCTCCCGCAGAAGGACCACCAATTATAGGAGAATCTGTTTTTATAACAAAAAAGAAATCGTAATTTGAGATATCTATTCCGGTCAGAGATCCTGCAACGCTTACCGCTAACCTTGCTGAACCTTGCATATCAACCTCAGTTAGTGGAACCGTCTCGACAAAGATCTTCCCGCTACATCCTGAGCCATTCAATACTGTAACAGTTATCGTTGTCGCAACGCCTACGAATCCGCTTTCCGTCTTTGCGACGGCTGGCGCATATACAGTTACCGATCTGTAGAATAGTTTTACATAGCCCTCTTTGGTGCCAGATATTGAGGTGATGGCAAACGAAGATAATAATGCAATGACTATAACAAATAAAATCTTGAGTTTCATGGGTATCCCGTATAAAAGGATCTTGGATATAAATTTTATCTTTATAGGGATTGGCAGACGAAATACTTAAGAAATACCTCTCTTTTACCTATAAAAGTCTGACTTATTAAGGCTATTGAGAGGGTAGAGAGATGAGCAATGTATCTATAGAGGAACTGGAAAAGGAGAGGGAAGAATTACAGAAAAGAGCGAATGAGCTTAGAAAGAAAAGAGACGAGTTGCACAAAAAGGCAAAGGAGCTTGCAGAGGAAAGGGATGAGTTGAATGCAAAGATAAGGGAGCTGAGAGTAAAGATAAAGGAACATAAGAGCAAAAGAGATGAGCTTAATCAGAGAGTAAAGGCAGCAAAAGAGAAGAGGGCACAGCTGAATAAGGCATATCTAAGAGCAAAGAAGAAATTGAAAGAGCTTGAAAAGAAGAAGGCCGTTTCTCTTGGAGTAAATATCGAGAGGTTGAAGAGGGAATTGAAAAGACTGGAACATGAGCAGATGACTCAGCCGATGTCCCCTCAGAAAGAAAAGGAAGTTATAGAGAAGATTTCGAAATTGCATGCAAAGATAAAGGAGTATGAGCAGAGGATAGTTCAAGATATCAAGCTGAAAAGGGCTTTCGAAGAAGTTAAGATAGCTAAAGAAAAGGCGGAAAGACAGCATGCAGAGGTAGAGGAGCTTGCACAAAAGGCCCAGAAGGAACATGAGCAGATGATAAAACTGATAAAAGAGTGCGATGCTCTCTCCAAGAAAGTCGATGAGATACAGGAGAAGATTGTTTTTACAAAGATCGATGCAGATAACATTCATAAAGAATTCATAGAATGTGTAGATAAGATTCATCAGCTGGAAAGAGAGATCTCTTCACTGAAGAAAGTTGGAAAGAGAAAGGAAGAATCAGAAATTCAGAAAGAAGCGATGGAGATCTTCGAGAGATTTAAGAGAGGAGAGAAATTGAGTACGGAGGATTTGCTCCTCTTGCAAAAGGCTGGTCTAATTTGAGGATTGATATAGATGCAATGCGAGATGTGTGGAAAGGAGATAAGCTCTCCGAAGCATGTTATAATAGATGGAGTAAAGATGGTAGTCTGTGAACAATGTGCAAAATATGGAAAACCGATATCTCCGCCGCCTGTTCAGCACGCAAAAAAGGTGATGATGAAAAGGAGAGATAAAACCGGTGAGGAGATCTTCCAGAGTATGAAGAAGGTGCTTGTTGAAGATTGGGCTGAAAGGATTAAGGAAGCAAGAATTAAAAAAGGTATGTCAAGAGAGGAATTGGGAGCAAAGATAGGTGAACCAACCGTTGCTATCGCAAAGATGGAGAATAGAGATCTTAGACCCTCTGATGAGACGGTAAGAAAGCTGGAAAAGGTTCTTGGTATAACACTTTTCGAGGAGATGGGAGAGGTTCATCTTTCTGGATCACACCAAAGCAAGGGTTTGACCATCGGAGACCTGATAAAGCTGAAAGAGGAGGAGTAGAATCTAGGGAATTGCAGTGCAATGAAGAGGCTAGGATCATCGAGGGTTACATAGGTATAAGCGCTTTTACTTGGTAGGAGAGGGATGGAGATGAATGAAGAGATTCTAGAGAAGTATAGGCAAGCAGGGCGGATAGCAAAGAAAGTCAGAGAAGAAGGTATAAAAATGATAAAACCCGGTGTTAAATTGTTAGAGGTGGCTGAAAGTGTAGAGAAGATGATAAAAGATATGGGAGCGGAACCCGCTTTTCCCGTTAACATCTCCATAAATAATGTTGCTGCCCATTTTTCTCCAAGGTTCAAAGACGATCATCTAGAGTTTAGGGTGGGAGATGTAGTTAAGCTGGATGTGGGCGTGCATGTAGATGGATACATAGCGGATACCGCGGAAACTGTGGAAGTAGAATCAGATAGATATTATGATCTCATAATTTCATCAAAGAGGGCACTTGAGAAGGTTATAGAGATGGTTAAGCCAAGTGTACGCATAGGAGAGTTGGGCAAGGTTATCTCAGATACTATAAATTCGATGGGTTTCAAATCTATAAGGAATCTGTCCGGTCATAGTCTAGAGAGATACAATCTGCATGCTGGAATCTCTGTACCGAACATTCCAACCACTGAGAGGGTTAGTTTGAAAGAGGGGATGGTTTTAGCTATAGAACCTTTCTCCAGTACAGGGTCTGGGTATGTTAAATCGAAGGGATGGAGCAACATATACAGATACATCCGTTCTCCTCTTGCAAGAGATTTAAAGTTGAAGATTCTAGCTACAAGGATAAAAAAGAGATTCGGAACATTACCCTTCGCTGACAGGTGGTTTTCAAGGGAATTTCCAAACATGCAAACGGAACTCCATCGACTTATATCTCTGAGATGCGTGTACCATTATCCAAGGTTGGTAGATGATGGTATAGTAAGTCAGCATGAGCATACTATAATTGTAACAAAGGATGGTTGCGAAGTGATAACATGAAAAAGAGGAAATTCCTGAGAATTGAAGAGCTTAATTGGAAGGAGATCGAAGATCTGGATAAGGAAAAGACCCTGATTGTGATTCCAATCAGTCCACTTGAGGCGCATGGTCCCCATCTACCAGTTGGAACAGATATTCTGGTTACCGAGGAAATCTGCAAAGAGATGATTGCTAGATTAAAGAAAAAAAGAAGAGGTCTGTCTATCGTTCTTTATCCAACTTTAACGATCGGGTATTGCGGAGTTAACGATGATCTGCCCGGAAGCATATCTGTTGATGCAAGGGCTTTCGAAAAGATTATTCACGATACTTTGAAGGCGCTGGCAAATCATGGCTTCAGATATATTATGATATTAACCTTCCACGCAGATCCATTTTATGTAAAGGCTATACACAATGCCATAAAAAAGGTGAGGAATGCTAAGCATGTAGAGATTGCAGAGCCATTATCCAAAATCTTTTACAGGAACAGGGGAGAGGAATTTCTCCATAGTGGGAAGGAAGAGACATCGATCATGCTCTACCTTTACCCATATCTCGTTGACAAGACCTATAAATCTCTGAAAGAGGTCAGACTTGCTCACTCCCTGCGCAATTTAAGAAAAACTCTGAGGGAGATCGGTGCTGTAGATGGATATACTGGAGATCCATCAAATGCAAATATGGAGTTGGGAAAGAGGCTCTTTGATCAGATGGTGGATTCATGCGTGGAGGTTGCTTTGAAACTTCTAGATGGTAAATATGAAGAGTGCCTACCAGCTCCCTTACGATACCTGCCTCTATCTCTTCGTAGAAGAATCTGAATCTATTCTCTCCAAAAGAGCTGTAACGATCAAAGGTAAGGTTATAGTTGCATCTCCCTCAACAGTTATGTGCTCTGCATCCTCTTTTATCTTTCCCCAAGAGATCGCTTCTCTGGTCTGGGCTCCGCTTAAGCTACCATCATACTCAACAGCGGTTGTGAGGTACACGGCATAATCTAATCCCCCTTTGAACTGATTCCACCATATGAGGTGGTGCTTGGATACGCCGCCGCCCACAACTATGCCTCCCGTCTTCTTAGATGTAAAGACTATATCGGATAATTCTTGCTCGTCCTTTAAGGAATCTATAACAAAATCTCTGTGATCTTGGTAGAATAGCCATAGCTGAGAGCCAAATGCTCCATCGGTGAGACCTGGAACAAATATGGGAATTCTGTTCCTCCATGCCTGATATACTATTGATTTTTCTTTTTCTCCATCTCGGATCATGCTTGCTATCTCCCAGATGATTTCTCTTGATGACCATGTCTTTTTCTTTTTGTAAAGCTCTTTTATCATTGGTTGAAGTTTTTCTTCCAATATTTTTCCATAGGAGTCTATCGGTGCGAATATGTTTCCAATCCTGTGTATCCCCTTTCTGTAAAGCTCTCTATCGTCTGCAAAGAATGTTCCATGGTAGTATTTCTTCCATATCCTAGCTAGATCGTGATCTAGGGTTCCGCACGTTGTTATTATAACATCAACCCATCTCTCCTCCACCAATCTTCTTATAATTCCTCTAACCCCTGTCGCAACTATGCATGCGGGAAATGATAGAAAAACTCTGCATTCCTCATCTGTTATCATCTTCTCGACGATATCCACAGCTTTTGCCAACTTCTTGGCTACGAAGCCTCCGGCTTTCTCCATCTCCATGATCAACTCATTCACACTCATTCCTTTCCTTATCTCTATGTCTTCCACTTCTCTCATACAAAACACCTAGTAGACAGCTATAGCTCCATATCCAACACAAGAGTCTGCAGGCGAAACCTCATAAGATGTTCCGTATTTCAGAAGTTTTGCTTTCTTTGCGTTGTTTTTCTTAACTGCAACCAGCATGGATGCCACACAACCGTATCCACACATACTTATTCTTTCTCTCTGCACTCTAGTTATCAGCAATTGTTCATCTAACTTGAGTATAGCATCTATTGCTTTTTCATCTTGTTCCTTTGCATAGACATCGACCCTTTTTCCAGCGGGAGGAGAATCAAAATAGTGAAAACCGACATGAGAGAAATCCGAGCTTGCTATTATCATGATTCTCTCTTCGCTCTCTTTGATGACCTCTCCGATAGCTTCACCAACTTCCTTTGAGGTTTCGTAATCCTGCATCGCCATACAGATTGGCACAATAGAGAAACTTCTATCTTTACTTATGTATTGAAGGAATGGTAACTGAACCTCTATGCTATGTTCGTATAGGTGTGCATTCTCATCTAAGTCTATTATCCCTCCAGCAACCCTTTTTGCCAGCCTTTCATTTATCTCCACCTCCCCAAGAGGTGTTGCCCATCTTCCCGATGGATAGACAGAAACTCCTGA
>CAZGUO010000040.1:0-7866 GCA_964529185.1 uncultured Thermoplasmatales archaeon | reverse complement strand
ATTCTCTAATATTACACATATGCGAAGTTATATTTAAAGTTTTCTATCATATTGCAGGATATTGTTAACATCAGCCTGAGATAATAGAACAATTGAGATTTCCCGCTTTGCTTGATTTTGTGATTCTTGGTTGAAAATGGCAGAAAGTCAAAAATGTATAAAAGGGAGAAAACATCTGATTCTATAACCAAAAAGATACCTAACAGCACCCTCAAAGGAGGAAGCCGATACAATGCAGATCTCATCTTTCGAGATTCTTGCCTTGGTAAGAGAAATACAGGATTTGGTTGGCGCATATATCGATAAAGTATATCAGATAGGGAAAGAAGAGATCCTCCTGAGGCTGAGAAAGAAAGAGATGGGAAAGATTCATCTTTTCATCGCTGCTGGGAAGATTTTGTTCAAGACTAAGACGACATTTGATACACCAAAAAAACCAAGCATGTTTGCCATGGTCTTGAGAAAGCATCTGAGCGGTGGGAAAATCTCTAAGATATACCAGTATGGTTTTGACAGGATAGTTGTGATAGAGATTGAGAGGAAAGACAGTACATACAGGCTTATAGTTGAAATCATACCGAATGGAAATTTGATCTTGGTTGATGAAGAATGGAAAATAGTGATGCCCATTAAAGAGCAGACATGGGCACACAGAACCATTAGGTCAGGAGAAAAATATCTCTTTCCACCATCCAAACCCAATATCTTGGAGATTGATATAGATAGCTTTTCAAATATACTCAAGAAGTCTGATAGAGATCTTGTGAGAACCTTGGCTCTAGATCTGGGGTTAGGAGGGATATACGCTGAAGAGATCTGCCAAGTATCAAAGATTGACAAAAACAAGCCTGCAAAGGAACTTGATAGCGAAGAAATAGATCGGCTGTACAAATCGATCAAAAAGATAATCGATACTATAAGGGATGGTAAACTTTCACCCGAGATAGTAAGAGAAGGAGAAAAGAATCTTGCCATAACACCGATTCATCTCAAAAAGTTTGACGGTTATGAAGTGGTTAGGAAAGGATCGATTAGCGAAGCTTTGGAAGAGTTAATGGATGAGTTTAAAAAATTAGAAGACACGGGTGAAGAAGAAAAGAAAAGTATAAAGAGGCAGATAGAACAGCAAAAGCAGGCGATAGACAGACTCTTGAAGGAATCCGAAGGAAAGAGGAAAGAAGGAGATCTTATCTACATCCACTTGAATGAAATAAACGGTATAATAGATAGGCTCAGAAAGGCTATTAAGGAAAAGAACAAGGAGAAAATGATTCGGGAAATAGAGTCTGTCGAGATGGTTGAGGGTATAGATCTTGATAGGGGAATTGTAAGGTTGAAAATAGAAGATAAAACTATAGAGATAGATTTTAGGAAAAGCGCAGCAGAGAATGCCGAACTCGCTTACGAACTTAGTAAAAAGTTTAGAGAAAAAGCAGAGAGGGCGAAGGAAGCTTTGAGGAGGAGTAGAGAAAGATTACAGGAAAAGAAAGTGGTAAAGGAAAGGAAGAGGGAGAGAACATTTTGGTTTGAGAAATACAGATGGTGCATAACGAGCGATGGCAACCTGATAATAGGAGGGAAAGATGCAAAGACAAACGAAAGGATAGTAAAGAAACACATGGAAGAAAAGGACATATATGTTCATGCTGACATCCATGGTGCGCCGAGCTGTATACTGAAGTGCAGAGATATTCATGGAAAAGAAAAGGAAATCACGGAAAAATCTATAGAGGAAGCTTGTCAGTTTGCCGGGGTATATTCAAAAGCTTGGAAGCAGTTTGGAGAAGTCATGGTCTATTGGGTTTATCCAGATCAAGTAAGCAAAACTCCTCAAAGTGGAGAATTTCTTCCAAGAGGGGCTTTTGTTATTAGGGGTAAAAGGAATTATTATCGATGCAAAATGGAGATGGCTATTGGGGAAGTAGAGATCGAGGGTACAAAGAAGATCATGGGTGGACCGGTTGATTCTATAAAAAAGAGGAGTACAAGATTTGTGGTGATACAGCCAGGGCATGTAAGTAGAGAAGATTTTGCCAAAGCACTTGCAAATAAGCTTAAGACAAGTTCTGATAAGATACTAAAAGTTCTTCCTCCCGGCGATGTGCAGATTGTAGATGCTAGAGGGATAGATATAGGGGATAGAGAATGAGAGTGGTGTTCAAGGATTTAAAGAAAGGTATCGTGAAATTAATTCCAGAAAATATGGACGATCTGTGGCATCTTTATAACATAATCGATAAGGGAGATCTTGTGAGGGCGCTGACATTTAGGACGGCTGAGCAGAAAGGAGACAAGATAAGGACGAAGAAAGGCGAAAAGAAGCCTATGGTGTTGACGATAAGGGTGGAGAATGTGGAGTTTCATGACTTTTCAGACAGGTTAAGGATACATGGGATAATAGAAGAGGGACCACAGGATATAGGATCACATCACACAATAAATCTAAAGGTGGGGGACTACAAAGAGATAACGATAGTAAAAGAGAGATGGGCTCCTCACCATCTCAAGAGAATTGATGAAGCTTTGAGATCAAGGGGTAAGAATGATGTTATTGTGGTATCTCTTGATGATGAAGAGGCTTGTATAGCTGTGATTAGAAACAGTGGAGTGCAGGTAATTGCTGAGATTGAGTCGGGAAAATCTGGGAAGCTCTATGAAAGCGAAAATAAGGAAAACGAATACTTTGCAAGGATAGTGAGTATTATAAAAAATCTTGCAGAGGATCTACCCATAGTGATATCTGGTCCTGGTTTTACAAAAGATAGATTAGCATCATATGGTAGAGAAAAAGAACCGGAGATATTCAAAAGAGTTTTCATTTATTCTTCTGGAAATGTTGGTATAAGCGGTGTATATGAGGTGATAAAATCCGGTACGATTGATAGGGTAGTTAGTGATAATAGAGTGATAAAAGAGGTAGCGCTTATTGAGAAATTTATAGAAGAGTTAGCTAAAGATGGAGCAGTAACATATGGCAAGAAGGAGGTTTTGGATGCACTAAATATGGGAGCGGTATCTCATCTTTTGATACTAGATAATATCGCAAAAACGAAGGGGGGAGAAGAGATCTTAACTCTTGCAAGAGATAGGGGAGCAGATTTTACCATAATAAATTCAAAGATTGAGGCTGGGAAAAAATTAGAAGGACTTGGTGGGATTGCTGCGTTTCTGCGTTTCAAGCTAGATTAGTGGAAACCTGGGTATTCAAACAGTGGGCGCAATCTCTCTCTGAGAGAAAGGGTCTTTATTGCGCTCTGCTCTTCACCGGGATTTGACTGCGATTTTTCGGGAGTCTTCTCCTTCAAGGTGGGCTCATAGTAGGTATAAACAATCTCTATGGTGAAATTGTTACCATCATCTTTTAATCTCTGGAAAGGCCGCAAGCTCAATAACCTCTCTCCAACCTTGACACTTACTTTGATCTTGAAGGCTTCACCCATCCATTTGTCGTTGTAATATTCCTGCAACTTCTCCAGAGCTTCGCTCGTGTCATTGGCTTTGATTTCACTTATGGAGGGGGCCGGATTTATGTTATCAAAAACTATTTCCAATGTGCCATTACCTTTGCTTTCTCTAGTTTCTGTAGTCCCATCTGGTGAAGTAACTTCAAAGGTTAGGGTATCTAGGCCCCTCTTCCAAAGGAAAAGGAATCGATGAGTATGATCATCTTCCCATTTCAGAATGAATTTGACGCTCTTCAGGTTGTGCTGCCATATTGTTACATTTGCGGAATATGGAACATCCTTGCCAAATATCTTATCTTTTGCATACATGTTACTATTATCTGGCTGTGCATAACCAATATTCTCTCTCCACTCAACAGAGAAGCTTTTTGCGATCTCTTCCTCTTTTTCTTCCCCTGGCTGAGGTTTATATAAGTATATCCCTATGGCTGCTATCACCAAAATCGCTGCACCGACTATTACAATCAATTTGTCTGCATTTTTCATTTCTTCACCTTCCCTACATATCTATAAGGGTTTTACCCCTTTATTAAATTTTCTTGTTTTTATATTTTTCAATACATTTGTGTACTTACATATTAATAACTTTTTCTATACGTCTCTCACCTAGACAGAGATCTTGTGATTGGAGAGGCTTTGAGATATTAACTTTTCAAACACCTTCATTATCTTTCAAAAATTTTATTAAACTGCTTTCTGTCCAATGCCCAGTGAGGGTGCAATTTCCATTTTCTAAAGGCTTGGAGAGCTATGTAGATATGTAGAAAGGTAATATAGACTCTGACTCTCAGTCAGTGACGATATTTATCTTCTCTCCACATCTTCCACATCTATCCTTTTCTAGACCTTTTATGACAGCGTTGAAGCCAAATCTTTCAATCAAAAGGTTTCCACAGTTCGGGCAGTATGTATTCTCATAGTCTCCATGATGGACATTGCCGAGATAAACGAACTTTAATCCTTCCTCTTTAGCAATATTAAAGGCTTTCATCAAGGTTTCAAAAGGCGTTGGAGGTAGATCTAACATCTTGTAGTGGGGATAGAATCTCGTAAAATGTACAGGTGTATCCTCTCCCAATTCATCAATAACCCATCTGCAGAATTCTCTTATCTCCTCTGCGGAGTCGTTCTTTGTTGGTATGATTAGATAGGTCAGCTCAAGATGGATGCCAAGCTCTTTGGATAGAACGCAAGTATTCAGCACCGGCTCAAGCCTTCCGCCGGATATCTTTCTATAGAAATCTTCTCTAAAAGCCTTAACATCTATATTTATACCATCGAGATATCTTCCTATCTCTCTGAAAGGTTCCTCATTTATAAAGCCATTGCTCACATATGTTATATAAAGCCCTTCTTTTTTTGCTACTTTTGATGCATCGAGGGTGAACTCGTGCCATATAGTAGGCTCATTGTACGTCCATGATATCCCTCTACACCCATGTTGTTTCGCCAGATTTGTAGGCTCATCAACATCGAATTCTCTGAGATAGATATCCTCCGGATTCACCATAGAGATCGTGTGATTTTGACAATGCTTGCACGATAGATTACAGCCAGCCGTACCAAAAGAGAGAGCATAACTCCCGGGGTAAAAATGATACAAAGGTTTCTTTTCTATAGGATCTACAGCCACAGATGATGCAGATCCGTAGATCAAGGTGTACAGTTTACCCCCCCTATTTTCCCTAACTCTACATATTCCTCTCCCTCCTTCAGGTATTAGGCACCTATGGGGACAGAGCAGGCATCTAACCTTATCGCCTTCTTTCTTCCAAAATTTAGCCTCTTTTATCATCTCAGAAACTCATATAACTTTCAAGTTATAAAGAGTTAATCCCCGAGAAACATCTGCCCAACATTAAATGGAAATCTATGAGGATACATATCGTTCATCTGGGGTTGCATCCAGAAGAAATCTCTGTACTCTTTTCTTAGCATGTATTTGGCATAATAGAAAGCCTCTTCGACCGAAACTCTACCATCTTTAAACATGTTGAGGAGAGGTTTTCTAGCTATACCAAATATCTCTCTAAATCCATCAGCCTTCCCAGTTCTCAATCCTTCAAACCATAGCTGGGTGAAGAGAGGTCCCGATACATTACTTGCATAACCTATAGAGAATTTACTCTCACCAGTTATGACTATCCTGCCATCCTTAGGAATTCCAGACTTTAAAAGCGAAGGAAGATCGAATATAACCCTGTTGGCAAATCCACCACTGTAACAAGAGTCCACAATTATGCATAGTTTAGCATGCAGATCACTTAAAACATCGCCCAGTTCTTTATCTTCCAAAACATCATCCCATAGCAGGATCTCGCTTCTCTTCAATATCTTGCCTCCGGTAATCTTTTTATCTGGATCACCTATACCGTGCCCAGATATCCATATAAAGACTTCACTATCCTCAAATCTATTCGCTTCTCTTATCACATTCTCCAGAGAAGAAAAGAAGAATTCCTTGGTGGCGGGACCATAAGATACATACCTGATTCTATCCGCTCTTTCCTGGAGAAGCATCAATCTCTTTCCTTCGCCATTCTTATCTCTTATCCATCCATCATCAAACAATATGGTAATGTGGTTTGCGGGATAACCTAGATCATCGATGAAATACCTGGCCATATCTTCAGCTATCTTGAGCATACCATTCCCAAGTTTCACATCGATATCTTCAATATTTGCTGCTGCAACAAATAGAGCCCACTTGTGGACATTTTCTGCAAATTCATTATCAACCAGGATCTCGAGTTTTAAAGTATCTGAATAACTTGTACCATCCCACGCTCTTATATAGATGTTATGATACCCATTTTCTAAGTTTCTGGTGTCTATAGAGTAGCTCCAGTTACAAGCGGTGTCAATCAAAAACCAATCACCATCATCTATCTTTATCTCTACAGATTTTACACTACCATCTGGATCTACAGCTCTTCCAGCAATTGTTAATATCCCACAAACTTCTTCTCCACTTTTCGGAAAATCAACATACACTGAAGGTTCTTTGTTGAAGGTTGTGAAATTGCTCTTTGGAATAGATGAGTAGATTATTAAAATGCCTGCTATAACAAGAACGATAGATAGTACCAATATCTCTTTTCTTCTCATTTCAGTCAATATTTTTGATGATTCGATTTAAAAACTCTTCTTTTACAGGTGTTACCTGAAATGTTCCCATCCTCTATTATAAAGTTTCCTCTTTTCGCCATGACATATTATGCTAAGCTCTTTCTCTTCAGTAACTTTACCTATCTCATACAATTTCACAGCCTTTTTGACAACATCTAATTTATTTTCGGATAGTGTAACGAGAAGCTCATAGTCCCCGCCAAAATCGATAGCTATTGAATATGGATCTATCTTTAACGCTTTTCCAACCTTAAAAGCCTCTCCAGAAATGGGAATCTTTTCTCTCTCTATAACAAATCCAACATCGTTTATCTCAGCGAGCTGATGGAGACTCGAAGATAGCCCATCAGATATATCCATGCATGATGTTATGCATCGCAATTTTGCGAGTTTTCTCCCCTCCTCTACTCTGGGCTCAGGTCTTATCAACCCGCTCAAATCTATTCCCTCTAATTTATTCTCTATAGCCAGATAACCCGCTCCAGCTTTTCCCAAAGATCCCGTGACAGCAACGACATCTCCTGGTTTAGCTCCCTTTCTAAGAAGGATCTCCTCTTTTGGAACTCTACCTATAGCTGTCCCGGATATCGTTATCTCCTCATGTTCCTTCGTATCACCCCCAAGAATCTTCCCGCCATATCTTTCAACACAATCTTTGGCTCCCCTAATGACAGAAAGAACAAAATCCTCATCCAAGTCCGGAGGTAGCGAAAGCGATAACAGAACGCCCATCACCTCACCGCCCATAGCTGCAATATCACTCAGATTTACTGAAGTGACAAACCAACCAATATCATAAGGAGTCATAACATCTGGAAGGTGCGTCTCTTTTCTTACCATATCGGTAGATACAAGTAAATAGAAATCGTTCATCTCTATATATGCGGAATCATCTCCAAGAGTATCATTACCTATGATAGACAAGATCCTCTTTACAACTTCTCTTTCACCTAGCTCAGAAAGCTTCATGCTTATAGATAAGGCCTTCCTCTCAAAAAGTTTATCTCTCTTTGTTGTATGCTCTGAATCATGAAAGGCTTAACCTATGCAAAGAGTGGAGTGGATATATTCAAAGAAGAGAAAGCAATCAGAGGGCTAATATCTTCGATACATTTCAACAGGGAGGGGATAGGTAAATACCTGGGAGGACATTTTTCTGGATTGATAGATTTTGGAGAATACGCCTTGGTTCTCTGTACCGATGGCGTTGGGAGTAAGGTTATGATTGCAAATGAGATGAAGAAGTGGGATACCATAGGCATAGATTGCATAG
>CAZGUO010000039.1:0-7892 GCA_964529185.1 uncultured Thermoplasmatales archaeon | reverse complement strand
TCTTATCCAAGTTGAAATGAATCTTGAGGAATCCCTCGAGATGATAGAGAGAGCGATAGGAGATTTGAGGGAGATAAATAGAGACATACCTGTAGTTGTTGAAGGAGAAAAGGACAAGTTTGCTCTAAGAAAACTCGGCCTGGAAGGCACGATCATTGTGATTCAACGCGGAAGGAGGATTTCAACACTCTGTGATTTTATCGCGGAGAACTACAGAGAGATTATTGTACTAACGGATTGGGATAGAAAGGGATGGCAACTTTACAGAAAGATAGAGAAGAATCTGAAAGGCAGGACGAGATGCATAAATGATTATAGGTTGATACTTGCTAAATATTCCATGGTCAAAGACGTAGAAAGTATACCGAGCTTCCTTAGGAGTATGAAAGAAAAGTTAGGTCGAAAAACCAGTTTTTCACCATAACTTCATCTGTTGATGTGACAGTCTCTTTATAGTTTTCCAAGATTTTCTGACATAGGGTGGTAAACCCCCAAACCTCCTCTTCCATTCCTTGATAAATTTCATGGTAATTGGATCCGAGGGATATCCACTACCTAAAGGTAGATCCAGTTTCTCTCTCAACTCCTCCTCAATTTCTTTTACAAGTTTGTCTCTCGTAGTTTTTGCGATTATCGATGCAGATGCAACCACCAAAAACTTTTCTTCAGCCTTATGAGAAGAAATTATTTCTGCATCGAAATCGAGACGCATCTTTAAGGCTCTAGCAAATCTCTTCTCATCAACATCTGCAGAGTCCACATAATATACATCTGATCTGAGAGATCTCATAACTTTACAGAAGGCATCCACTTCTATCTCGTTTAACGTCATCTTACTTCTCAGATTGTCTATCTCTTCTGCATCCAACACCACAAGATCTATGGCTTTTGCTCTATCTCTTATTATTTTCGCTAACCTTTCTCTTCTCTCAGGGGTGCATTTTTTTGAGTCCCTCACTCCTGTATCTTCTAAAACCTTTTCATCATCTATCTGAACACCAGCAACCACCAGAGGACCTATGACCGGTCCTCTTCCAGCCTCATCTATACCACATATTAACCTTTTTCTATGCAAATTTAACACCTCAAGTTGTTGAGATCATTTCAAATATCCGAACAGCATTTCAATCCTTCTATCTCCAAAAGTTTCTTCTTTACTTCCTCTCGGAATATCCATGATCTCCTCATAAACCCTCCTGTTCCTGTACTCAAAATCAGGTAAAGCGAATCTCTTTTCCTCAATGACAACTTCTCTAACTCTTCTTTCAAGCCACTCTTCAAGCTCTGGATCTCTACTTATCTCTCCTTCCAAACCATGGAAATCTATAATTTTTTTCATGTGCCTTCTGGTTTTATCCTCCGTGTAGTGCCAGGAAAAGGCTAGTATATCTCCATCCGATATCAGAAACACTACCTTTATCTCGAAACCAAACAGGTTCATACTCTCACTGAAGATAATTATCTAGATAAATGACAGAACCCTTTATCAATCTATCAATCCTTAACAGATTGCAATGAAGATAGATGTAGTGTGCATGGGAAAGCTCAGAGAAAAGTTTTTCAGAGAGGCTGTTGAGGAATATCTAACCAGGTTAAGAAGATTTGTTCAGGTGAGTGTGACAGAGGTAGATAATCCAAACAAAATTGAAAGATTGCTCGAAGGAAAGGATTTTATCATAATTCTGGATGAAAAGGGGGAAGAGATGGATTCTTTCCAATTTGCAGAACTGATAAGAGATCTTTCTCTATCGAAGAAGAATATCTGCTTTGTTGTGGGAGGATGGGAAGGTCTAGATGATAGGATTAAAAGGAAGGCGAATCTTGTATGGTCTCTATCAAAACTTACCTTTCCCTATCAGATGGCCAGACTATTGCTACTGGAGCAGACCTATAGAGCATTTACTATTATCAAAGGAATAGATTATCACAAATGATCGGCAATCAACTTTTAGATATTTATCTTGAATCTCCACACCGAGTATCCTCTTGTTCCAGCAAAAAGATAGCCATCATCATAAACCAAATTCCTTATTTTTAGGGTAAGCAGACCTTGATTCATCTCTCTAAGCTCTACCTTTCCACTCTTTAGTTCGTTGAGTGTTGTGTAAAATATCCCTTCTCCATCGGTCGAGACAAAGATCAATCCATCTTCCCAGTCAATGCATATATCAGTATATTCTTTGTCAGGAAGTTTTGCCTCAATCGCGTTGTCGGAATGAACGTTCTTCATCTATTCCCTTGAAGTTGTTCCCATTTTCCGAGAGGCAAATGATGGGATTCTTTTACACAACCAGGAAGTAAGAGAGCTAAAGACAATAGCAGTACAGATACAAATCTCTTCATCATCATCGAAAAGGGGTAGAGTTTTTTAAGTGTTTTTGGAGTCTCTCCGTACACTTTAAAAACGCAAAAGATATCTATCAGATAAAGCCGGCGTAGCTCAGCTGGTAGAGCGGGTGACTCGTAATCACCAGGTCGAGGGTTCAAATCCCTCCGCCGGCTTATGAAGTTTATAAATCCACAGAGAGGTGTACTTTTGGTATGGATACTGAAGAGATGAACAGCATCATAAATGAAGTTGTCAGGTTGATAAGGAAAGGGTATAGTAGAGGCAAGATTATCTCTGAGATGATAGAGGATACAGAGATATTTACCAAGGAAAAACTTTTTGAGATAGCAAAATGCAGGATAAAAGCAAAGAAGAAGTTTGGTGAGCTTGCGGACAAACTCTTCTTTGATGAAGAAGGTCTGAGATACTCAACACCTCCAGAAGTTGCTGAGTATAGAGCAAAGAGGCTGGAATCAGAGGTTATCGCTGACGTTAGTTGTGGAGTTGGCATTCAAGCCATCTACTTTGCCATGGTGAGTGAAAGGGTGATAGCTGTAGAGAAGGATCCGGTTAGACTAGAGTTAGCCAAACTAAATGCTGAGAGTATAGGTGTGGAAAATATAGATTTCATATATGGAGATGCTACATCAAAAAAGATCATAGATAGAATAAAAGCCGATATCGTATTTTCTGACCCTGCCAGAAGACCTGAAGAGCAGATAAGGACATTGGAAACTTTAGAACCCTCTCCAATAAAGATATACAAAATTTACAGGGAAGTTACTGATAAGATAGCTTTTGAGATACCTCCTCAGATATCTAAGGAAAATATCACCATCGATGGAGAAAAGGAATACACATCTCTTGACTTTAGATTAAATAGGTTAGCCCTCTATACCGGTGCCTTGAAGAGCTGTGAGATTTCGGCGATATCTCTTCCAAGTAAAGAAAGAGTAACCGATAATGATGAAAGGATCGATCTTGATGTAAGAGAGATTCCTCTCAGATACATCTACGAGGTTGATCCGACCATAGTGAAGGCGAATCTATTGGAAAATTTGGCTGGAAAAATCGAATTTGATGGGTATCTCCTCATGGAAGGAAAGAGGAGGACATTGCTAACATCCAAAAAGGAGTATGACTCAAGTTTTTTCAGATGCTACAACCTCTTGGATTTCTGCAAGTTTGATCTCTCAGAGATAAAAGATAGTTTGAGAGATCTGGATGCTGGAAAGGTTACCCTGAGATTGGAGATAGATCCAAAGAGGTATTGGGCATTCAGAAAAGAGATAGAGAGGGGTTTATCGGGAGATAGGAGAGTATCTCTATTTAGGATAGGCGACTATGCCATGATCGTTGAGGATATCTACAGAGGATCTACGACTTGAATTCTCATTTTATGGGTAAGAATCTCTTCTTCAATTTTGGGGTACTGGATAGACCTTTAGAGCAAGAGTATTTCTTGGAAGCCTGTTTGGAAAGCGATTTCCATAGTAATCGCACTTATCAGAGTCATCTATTTTCGGATTGAAATCATCGGGATGTAACATCTTTTTAATAAAGGTGCCCGGTTGATTTAGAGAAATTATTAACAAAATATATAGTAGAAACACCGTTCGCAAGATCGGATAATCACGAAAAAGATCCAGAAATCTTTTTGTCTTTTCCAGCCCATATGCGAACCAGAAATCCACATAGGCATCTGCTATTTCCCATGCCTCCCCATAGGAAGTCTTTCCGTCACTTAGGCTGTCAAAGAATACCTTTCCAAAAATTCCATGTTCCTTTCTATCTTCAAACATTCCTCGGTACGATGCTCCCATCATATCAGTTGAAGTTATTATTATCCTATTCTCACCTTCTAGATAATACCAGAAACCTCCAGAATGACAGCATTCTATAAAGATTGTTAGAGTATGGTATTTAAGGTCCTTTATCCATTTCTTAAACTCCCAGGGTTTGATGAGCTCATCAGGATTTAAACAAAACCACGTATTTGTTCCATCGCTCTGTCCATGGTCTCTCAGGTATATAAAGCAATCACTTTCTTTGGTGGAGTGATTTTTCAACCAGTTTATTGCATCTTCCACATCCTCTTTTTTCGATGGGTAGTAGAGAACTCTAACATTTTCTTCAGGATATCCCAGTTTCTTTGTAAATACTTCATACGCATAGTTTATATCTCTATGAAAACACTCTTGAGCAGGATCATTATCTTTAGCTCCACCTTCGATTAATATCGCATAATTTGGAAAACTTCCTCTCGTTTCTTCCTTTGGAGAGATGGAATTCGCAGTTGCAGAGAATATGGTTGCTATCAGCAGAGCAGATACACATAAGGCATAGATCTTAACTTCTCTAGATCTGCCCATTATTTATACCCTCCCCTATGAAGTTGCACAACTTTGTTATAGATTTTTAATATAAAATTTTTCTTGATATATAATTTGGGTAATCATCAAATACAACTGGGACATCAACCCAAAATTATTTTTACAATCTCCTTTTATCGAACAAGAGATGAAGGTGATAGATTACATAATGGAAGAGATAGAGAAGTATCCCGTTCATTTCTCACTAATAGATCCTGAAAAGCAATCACCAGAAGAAGCGGGAGAGATGGCAGAGATAGCAGAGAAGGTTGGGAGCACAGCCATAATGGTTGGTGGCTCTACAATCCCTGAACAAAGGTTGGTTGATGATACCGTAAAAGAGATAAAGTCCTTCTCATCCTTGCCTGTTATCCTGTTCCCGTGTGGGGCAGGCTTTCTTAGTAGATATGCAGATGCTGTATTCTTTATGAGTTTGCTAAATTCCAGAAACCCCAAGTACATTATTAGAGAGCAGGCCGAAGGATCTCTGGTAGTAAAGGAGTTTGGTATAGAGCCTATATCGATGGGATATATAGTAGTTGAGCCAGGCATGAGGGTTGGAGAGGTAGGAGAGGTTGATCTGATAAAAAGAAACGATTTTCTCACAGCAACAAAATACGCTCTCGCATCTCAATATCTGGGAATGAAGTTCGTGTATCTCGAGGCAGGTTCTGGAGCTAAGGAATCTGTACCAAATGAGATGATTGTTCATGTCAAAAGGAATATAGATATACCTCTCATAGTCGGCGGAGGTATAAGAGATCCAGCAACCGCAAGGGAAAAAGTGATGGCAGGTGCAGATATAATCGTTACTGGAACAGCCCTTGAAGAGATATTCTTTGAGAGGAGATTATCAAGTATCGTGAAGACCATAAAAAGTTGCAAGAGAATATGAGAGTTGTAGTTGGGATAACTGGGGCATCTGGAGCGATCTATGCTTTGAGGGTTTTGGAGGAGTTGAAAAAGAGAAAGAGAAAAGTAGTGACTCATCTGATTATCTCAAAGAATGCAAGTTTCATAATAAAAGAGGAATGCGGAAAAGACCCAGAAGAGATTGAGAAGTTGGCGGATAGATCTTATGAGAATCATGATTTCTCATCCCCTCTGGCAAGCGGTTCCTTTAAGATAGATGCTATGATAGTTGTGCCTTGCAGTATAAAGACATTATCAGCCATAGCAAATGGTTACGCAGATACTCTCATATCCAGATCTGCTATTAATTGTTTGAAGGAAGGACGAAAACTCATCCTAGTTCCAAGGGAAACTCCTCTGGATATAGCTACTATAGAGAACATGCTTAAAGCTAAGCAGGCGGGCGCAATTATATTACCAGCGATGCCGGCATTTTACCATAAACCACGGTGCATAGAGGATCTGGTCAACTTTGTGGTTGGAAAGATATTGGATCAGCTCGGTATAGAACATAATCTGTTTAAAAGATGGATGGGGTAAAACTACCTGTTTTCCCTACACATTTCTATAAAGTTTTTGAAAATCCTCACTCCAAACTCCGTATGCTCCACCTCCGGATGGAACTGTAATCCAACCAAAGGTTTGCTTTTGTGAGCCATGGCTTCCACTTTGCAATCCTTCGAGTGTGCCAGGATAACAAACTCTTCTGGAACAATCGTGACCTCGTCATTATGGGATGCCCATGCTACACTTTTCTTTGGCAACCCCTCAAATATCTCATGATCCTCATCTATTACAAGCTCTATTTTGCCAAATTCCGGTACATCTGCAGGTTCTACTTTTCCTCCAAAGAATCTTGCCATGAATTGGTGACCCGCACATATACCTAGAATGGGAAAATCTCCCTTCTCAAGATACTCTCCACATCTTCCTAGCTCTTCATTCAATCCTATCCTTGGTGCTCCTCCTGATAAAACCAAGCCATCTGCGCCTTCCTCAACCAACTCCTCAAATGGGGTGGTATTTGGGAAAATACGAGTTTCCACACCTAGATATTTCAATACCCTCCACTCCCTATGAGTCCACTGACCGCCGTTATCTATAACAAATATCTTTACTTCACTCATTTCTACTCCCATTCTATGGTTGCTGGAGGCTTGTTTGTTATATCGTAAACAACTCTCGTAACTTTATCTCCTATCTCATTTGATATCCTGGTAGCTATCCTATCTAGAATATCATGCGGTATTCTACTGAAAGATCCAGTCATAGCATCTATGCTATCTATAGCTCTAACAGCTATGGTATATCCATAAGCTCTTTTATCTCCATGAACACCAACCGTCCTGACTGGCAGAAGAACCGCAAAGTATTGCCAGGGTAGAGACATCCTCCCTTCTTTGCTAGCCTTTTCTATCTCCTCCTCAACGATGGCACATGCCTCCCTGACTATCTCTACCTTCTCCCTCGTAACTTCTCCAATTACCCTTACAGCAAGGCCAGGACCTGGAAAAGGCTGTTTTTCTGATATAGGGATATTGAGAAATCTTGCAACCTTCCTCACTTCATCCTTGTAGAGATCTCTGAGAGGCTCCACCACCTTCAACTTTATATCTTTTGGCAACCCCCCAACGTTGTGATGGGTCTTGATAGTATCTCTCAATTGATCTCCAGATTCTATCCAGTCAGGGGCTATGGTTCCCTGAACAAGATATTCTATCCCTTTCTCTTCGGCGAACTCCTCGAACACCCTTACGAAAAGTTCACCTATAACTCTCCTTTTCTTCTCAGGATCCGCCACACCCTTCAGTTTTTCAAAAAATCTATCGCTCGCATCTATACAGTTGAGAGGTATGCCTATCTTCTGAAATAACTCTTTGACCTGTTCGGTTTCATGCTTTCTTAGTAATCCGGTATCAACATGAAGAGCATATAATCTATCACCTATGGCTTTATATGTCAAAACAGCAGTAACTGTGGAATCCACACCTCCAGAGCATGCTACCAGTGCTTTTCCCTTTATCTCTCCCCTCAATTTCTTTATGGCATCATCCACAAATTCCTTAGGATCGAACATCCTGCTCACCGATAATCTTCTTTTTCATCTCCTCCCTATACTCCTCCAACTTCTCTTTTAGCTCATCGTATTTTAAAGACAGGATTTCTATAGCGAGAAGAGCCGCATTCTCTCCCCTATCTAGACCAACCGCAGCAACCGGTACGCCTGGCGGCATCTGAACTATGGATAGTATTGCATCGAGATTGACCTTTCCACTGAC
>CAZGUO010000038.1:0-7900 GCA_964529185.1 uncultured Thermoplasmatales archaeon | reverse complement strand
GAAGGACTCGAGAAGAAAGAGATCTGCGAATGTGCATTTGTTCCTCTCATAGGAAAATATGGCTTTAGTTGATCTCTATACCGTATATCTTTTCTGGCAGTTCCTTATGGATTTTGTATAGCGTATCCTCGTCCACAAGCTCCTTTTCCAAAAGTCTTTTTGTGTATCTTGGTATGGTTCTAAGGCTCAGAACGGCGCCTGGTCTCTTTGGATCATCTATATAGTCTGTTTCCATAAGGAATCTGTCACCCTTGCTTACAGCTTCCTTTAAATTTCTCCATGTTGAGAGCACAGATGGAATCAAGCCGTGATTTTCATCACTTCTTATTAGCGGTGGAGAGAAATGCTTTACTATCTTTTCTCTAGGTAATCCGACTTTATCTGCAAGCTCTGCTAGTTCTCTGCATAGATCTGGTGTTGCTTTTTCGGTGTGCAAAATTACGGGAAGATCATGATCCTTTGCACATTCAAAACCATAAATCATTATCTCATTGGAATCTTGAAGTGTTATATCATCAACTTCAAAATGTGGTCTTCCGATCTCCCCTATACCTACGCATATATCCTCTTCTGAGCAGAGTTTCGCAGCCTCCTCCATGCCTCTCTTCATTATCTTCTTTGCCTCTTCTCTACCAAACCTCTCTTTAAGGTAAAGGTAATCAACAGGATAGGGACCTATGGTAACGAAGACCTTGACATCGATTTTCTCCATCACCTCTCTAGCCATTTTAACAGTCTCTTCGTATATCTTGATATGACTCTTTTCTTTGGCTACTATCTCTGGCATAGGATACTGACATAAGATGAGATGCGTCCCTCCATATCTTTTGAACTCCCTGACTGCATCTAAAAATCTGCCATCTCTCCTGAGATGCATGTGATTATCCAGAATTACATCCATCTTCATCAGAGCTTATAACCTATCTTTCTCAGGAAATCCTTTCTCCACTTTATATCGTCTTCATTCTCAACTCCAACAGGAGTAAACCCGTCTATCACACCCAGGATGGCTCTTCCCTTCTCTCCACGATTCTCATCTTCCAGTATAATTACCCTTGTCGGGTTTGCCGTTGCACAGAATATCCTGCATACCTCTGGAACATTCTTTATAGCATTGAGGATGTTTATCGGATAGCAATCTTTCATAAAGACTATAAAAGAATGTCCCGCCCCTATGTTCAATGCATTCTTTTTAGCAAGTTCTTTCATCTCTTCATCATTTCCTTCTACTCTTACCTTTCTTGCTCCACTTGCCTCGCAAAACGCTATGCCGAATTTTGCGTTCGGGTTCGAGTTGACTATTGCCTCATAAATGTCCTCTACGCTTTTGATGAAATGGCTTTGACCTAAAATAAAGTTGATATCATCCGGCTTTTCTATATCAACAATCTTCATCTCCATGGTATCCCTCCTACAGAGTTAATAGTGTATTTGTTCCATAAGGTATAACTCTTACTCTTGCATCTTTACCAACCATATCAAATGCTCTGTTTAGAGCACCTTCCAGACTCTTCTCTGGGTGCATCCTGAATACCTCTTTGACCTCTTTTTCATCCATATCCGATACCAGGATCACATTGAAATCTTCTATGGCTTTGAAATGGTAATACGCCTTGTGGGCTCCTGCTATAAATCTCTCCATAAGAGCCTTTTTTACCTCTTCCGAGCTAGAATGTTTCCTCATCCATTCATAGTATACCTCGTTACCATGTCCATTTCTGCACTCTCCAACCAAGATTATGACCCCACCTTTCTCTACGACAGGCATTGCCATATGCATCGCTTTACATGCCTGAAACAGATCGATATCATGCGGATAACCACTTGCTGAGGTTATAACTATATCCGCCTTCTCTTCCACTTTTATCTTGTACATCTCGTCAACTACCTTTGTGCCTGCAGAAAGAACCGAGTCGGGATTTCCAGCCCATGCTCCTACAACTCTTCTGTTGGAGTTCAAAACAACATTGAACGCAAAGTCACAGCCAGCGAGATGCATTGCATCATTCATATCGTGATGAACCGGATTATTTTTCAACTCTCCAGCTTTTGCATTTTCGTTGAACATCATTCTATGATTGAATTGTATAGTTTTCATGGATGAGATGCCTGGAAGTATGCTTCTTCTTGTTCCGTCGTATCCTGCAAAATAATGATAACCTATGATTCCAGTAACGATCTTGAGATCTCTTTCCGCATATTCTTTTAACACTTCCACCTCGTTTCCATATCTCGTCTTTCCAACCATGACGTACTCTCCAGAGAGCACATCATTGGTTATAACCCTGTAATTTCTCGTAACCTTGTCTCCAACTATCCTTCTTATGGTTTCGAAATCTGGAGGCGCATGCATGCCGTTTCCAACTATGATAACAATATCCGAATCTCTTACGCCAGCTCTGCTCAATTCATCAAGGACCAACTGTAATATCTCGGGAGTGGGACATGGTCTGGTGTGATCCTCAACCACTATAGATACGGTGTCCCCCTCTCTTGCCATCTCAGATAGCCTTTCCCCTCCTATGGGATTCGTGATAGCGTTCCTCATTATACTCTCTGGTTTCGCTGGTGCTATGTATTCCTTTGGCAAAATGATATCGAGCAAATTCTTATCTGGGATATCAAAAACTACCTCTTTCTCTCCATAAGGTAGTTTTACCTGCATAACCTATACCTTTTTGTAATGTCTCGTCCACTTTACCTTTCTTGGAACTCTTTTAAGTTTTAAAAGATTTTTCTGACATTTACTCGAGCAGAAGTGGTATATGGTTCCATCTTTTCTAATATAGAGCTTTCCTGTTCCAGGCTCTATCTCATTTCCGCAAAATGAACATATCCTTCTCTCCACCATAATCTCTACCTCGATCTACCGAGTTTCTTTGCCTCTCTCTGAGTCTCTGCAAGCATCAGTATATCCCCTATCTGGACAGGACCCCTAACATTTCTGGTTATTATCTTTCCTTTATCGTTACCCTCAAGTACTCTAACCTTAACTTGTGTAGCCTCTCCGGCCATTCCCGTTCTTCCTATTATCTCAACAACCTCACAGGGTATACCCTCTACCATATTAACCCTGCTGTTGTTTCTTTACTTCTTCCAACTTTTTAATGAAATTTTCCAAATCGTCCTTTGCTTCACCTGGAGAAACTATGGCTACGGATGCAGCAGCCACTTCTAGACCAGCAGCCGCACCAAGCTCTTTTTTGCTGGAAACATAGGTGTATGGCACGCCTTGCTCCTCGCAAAGCAGAGGCATATGCGCTAGGATCTCCTCTGGCGATACATCTTCTGCCATTATCACCAATTTGGCTAGACCTCTCTCTACTTGCTTGGTAGTCTCGTTTGTACCCTTGCTTATCTTTCCAGTCTCTCTAGCCTTTTCTACCAACTCATAGGCCATATCTTCAAGCTCTTTTGGAACCTTAAACCTAACATATATCGGCATCTTCTTGGCCTCCTTGGGTAGAATCTGGAATAGAGGATGTGTTTAAAAAGGTTTCCAGAAGAATCTTTAGGATAACGGAATTCTCTCCACTTCTAACCTGTCAGCGGTGGGATATTCCTCTACTATGTAGCATTTTATCTTTTCTTTCTCCAGATCGTCTGCTATTTCTTCCAAGATCCAGGGTGCAATCTCTACTCTTCTTTTCTCAAGATCGAAACGAACAAGGTCTTCAGGTATTTCATATCTTCTTCTCAGCATATCCAGAAATGATTTGGATTCAACTTCGATAACTCCTTTGATCAAAAGCCCCTCATCGCTTACTATCTCGAATGGCTTTGCAACATTCTTTGCTCTTCTCTTTATCCTGTTCCTAAGTTGAATAGCATCCTTAAAAGAAGATGAGCAGTAGTGTATACCTAAGGAGAGATCTTCTTTTACCATATCTTCTATTATTGATATCGCTTCCTCTTCACTTCCCAGAACACCCGATGATACCTCATCCCTCACATCAAAGCCCCTATTCATCAATTCCTCTGCGTTGGTTTCCGAGAATTCGAGCTCATTCAGATTTATCCATCTTATTCCTTTCTCATCACCCCATCTTATGAGATTCATTATCTCTTCTTTCATACCTGGTATAACAGGTATCTCAATAGCAACATCAACATCCTCCCTCAAGGATATTTCTATAGCCTTCTTTATAGGCGATCTTTCCATATCTTTCCAGTAGATCGGCATGGGATGAAATCTTATTTCATCCAATCCAGCAGAAACCAAATCGGGAACATGCTCGAACTCCTTAATTCCAGAGGTGTAGAGATGTATATGGAAATCTTCCCCAAAATTTTCCTTCAAGAGCGATATGTAATCCTTTGTCCTCTTCCATACAATTAGAGGATCGCCTCCTGTTATCCCTGCGCCTTCTGCTTCTATGAGTTCTGCCTCCCTTAAAATTTTATCCGTGTCTCTCTCATCATTCAGCTTCCATTCGTCAGCATAGATAACGTCTTTGCCTCTTTTTTTCTCGCTGAGCGGACAGTAAAAGCACGAAGCAGGGCACAGACCAGTAACAAGCAGAACAAGCTTCGATCCTTTTTCACATAGCTTACAACCTGGAGAGAGCGGTTCAATATACATGCTGTTTTTGTGCCACCCTTTTATCCTTCTCATTCTAGTCAAGCGTATATGTATAGGCATATAAAAAGTGATGACTCTCGATAACGCTTGTACAACAAGTCGTTTATAAAGGGTTTTACAAAATTTCAATTGATGATGATCGTTGGAACCGTATCAAATAAGTCTGAAGCAAAGGAGATTGAATTTATAGTAAAACTTTTCATAGTGGGAAAGAGAGCGAGGCATCTCGCTCACCAGAATTAGGCTCCTCCCATCTCTCCCCTCCCTCCTTTTACCCAAATATCACTCTACCATCATCTGAAAGATCCATACTCTCAGCATGGGGTCTCCTTGGCAAACCCGGCATTGTCGTGATCTTCCCGGTCATTGGAACCAAGAAACCGGCGCCGGCAGAGAATTTTATCTCCCTTATAGTTATCTTGAATCCTCTTGGTCTCCCGAGTAGAGAAGGATCATCTGATAGGGAATACGGGGTTTTTGCTATACATATCGGAAGGTTGTCTAAATGTAACTTTTCAGCGAGAGCGATGTCTTGTTCTGCCGTTACCGTATAAACAACCCTATCTGCACCATAAATCTCTTTGGCTATAATCTCGATTTTATCCTTGATGGGAATATCTAGATCGTACAGGAATTTGAATTTCGGCTTTTTATTGTGGATTAGATCGATGAGTTTTCCCGCAAGCTCTATACCTCCTTCTCCACCTTGATCATAAACCTCTGCAACCGCAAACGGAATGTTCTTTCTGTTGCAGAATTCCTCCACAACCTCTATCTCATCATCCTCATCGTGTCTGAACTTGTTAAGAGCAACTATGAAGGGTATACCAAAGAGAGAGATGTTTTCCATGTGCTTTTCCAGGTTCTCCAGACCTCTCTTTATGGCATCTTTTCCCTCTCCACCTCCATGCCTTTTCAGTGCCCTGATGCTAACCACCAAAACCACTGCATCGGGCTTTAGATTTCCTATCCTACAGACTATATCAAAAAACTTCTCAGCTCCTAGATCGGTACCAAATCCTGCCTCAGTAACAAAGTAATCAGCTAACTTCAAACCGAGCTTTGTGGATATTAAGCTACTTGCTCCATGAGCTATATTTGCAAATGGACCGCCATGAACAAAAGCTGGAACACCTTCTAAAGTCTGAACCAAGTTTGGTTTTATCGCATCCTTTAGAAGAACGCACATCGCTCCCACAGCTTTGAGATCTCTGGCAGTTATCGGATTATCTTTGTAGTCGTAAGCAACTATGATTCTAGACAATCTCTCTTTCAAATCCTCTATGCTCTGATACAAACAAACTATTGCCATTATTTCCGATGCTGGAGTTATGGAAAACTCTACTTCGTGAGGAATTCCATTTTTGGGACCTCCCAAACCTACAACAACATGCCTGAGTGCTCTATCGCTTATATCTAAAACTCTTGGCCAGACAATATATCTTGGATCGATGTTGAATTCATTTCCATGATGTAGGTGATTATCTAGTAAGCTGGCAAGAAGGTTATGAGCAGAGGTTATGGCATGCATATCTCCGGTGAAATGAAGATTTATGTCCTCCATAGGTATAACCTGGGAATATCCTCCTCCGGTTGCTCCACCTTTTATACCCATCATTGGACCAAGGGATGGCTCTCTGATTCCAAGCATTACTCTTTTTCCGAGTTTTGCGAGTGCCTGCGCCAGGCCTATTGTGAGAGTGGTTTTACCTTCTCCCTCGGGAGTCGGATTTATTGTTGTTACAAGAATGAGTTTTCCATCTGGCTTTGATTTTACTCTCTCCCATGCAGATAAAGAGACCTTCGCTTTGTATTCTCCCCACTGTATTATCTCATCTTCTTTCAGACCTGCTTTCTCGGCGATCTCCGATATGGGTAGAGGATTTACCGAGTGTGCTATCTCCAGATCCGATTTCATGTGTATTGGGAGTACAAAGAGATACTTATGGTTTTCTGCTCAAGGATAGGATTTAATACCGCCTGGCGCTTTCTTGGGTCGTGGTCTCCTGGCATATCATAGTGTTGGGTTTTGTTATAGGAATGCTTTCGGGAATGTTCGGATTTGGGGGTAGCTCAATAAGTACTCCTATGCTACGAATTTTCCTGTCGGTCTCTCCCTATTATGCTCTGGCTAGTCCTCTTCCGATAAGCATGATTTCCTCGTGCATAGCTTCGATGAGATACTACAAGGAGAATCTGATCGATTGGTCTATAACAAAGGAGGTTTTGCTCTTTCTGATTCCTGGATCTATAGTGGGTGCGTATCTTACCATGTTTGTCAACGGAGAGTATCTCATGTTGTTGACTGGTGTATTTCTGATCTACATATCATTTCGCCTGCTTTTCGAGAAGGAAAGAAAAGGTTTATCGGAGATCGGTCTCGCCAAATTAAGATCGATCTGGTTCTTTGTGGGATTTGTTTCCGGGATGCTCGCTAATGCTGGCGGTATCCTGATATCACCTCTTCTAGTGTTTCTTGGTGTCAGGATAAAGAGAGCCATAGCCACATCTTTGAGTATTGCCCTTATAGGATCTATACCTGTTATACTAATACACGGTTTGCTTAACCATATAGATTGGATGCTTACGCTCTTCTTATCTATAGGCGTTATACCTGCATCATATATAGGAGCGTCGATTACAGTTAGAATGGACAGGAGAAAATTGAAGACCTTATATGGTCTCTTTTTGCTCCTCTTCTCAGTTTACTTTATTGTTTTTGAGTTGATCAAGCTGTTTTAGATATGCGAAAGCTTTAAATACAGAATCCTACAAAAATATATACCGCGATATTATGACTGTAATAACATTGGATGATCTAGCAAAGGCTATTGCGAACAGAATAGGTATAGATATAGAAGAAGCCAAGAAAGATGCCGAGTTCGTTATGGACATCTTTGGATTTGATGATAGGGTTATAGACAATGTTCTGGATCCAGAAGGGAGGCAACTGTTCTATATTCTTGAAGAGGAAGGGATGCTTTCAACAGAGAGAGAAGAAACAACGCTTTATGATGGTAGAGAGTGGAGAACACACTATTGGCAGTTGAGAAAGGATGCGATATTGAAGTACGCGAAAGAAGGGGGAAAGAAAGAGAGCAATATAATTCCAACTAAACAATCTGTAGAGGATCTATCTGCAGAGGAGCTCTACGCAAATCTTGATGATGACGTGTGGGTATCGAGAAAGAGGAGAGAAGAGTAGTTCTGCTTTTAGTGCAAACAATTAACTTTTTCAATCTGAAGAGTTTTACCTAACAGCAGGGCCCGTGGGGTAGCTTGGTATCCTTCCAGCTTGGGGTGCTGGTAACCCGAGTT
>CAZGUO010000037.1:0-7982 GCA_964529185.1 uncultured Thermoplasmatales archaeon | reverse complement strand
TGCTAGTATTTATGACGATGAATGGAGAAATTATGATACTCCCTCTTATCATGTTAATTACCGCATCCCTTGTTGATGAAGCTGGAAATGATATTTCTGATCATGAAAAAAGGATAAGGGAAAGCAAATTATTTAGACATAGATTTTTTACATACTTCTTTGGCAAAAGATGGACACTAAAATTTGCTTTGTTGTATCTAGTCTTGTTAAACATTTTTCCGATGTATTTATTAGTAGCTCTCATCCTTTTTGACGAAACCTACGCCATTGTTGAAATGTATAGTGACTCGATACTGAATAGCAGGAAGTCACTGTGATAAAGTATTTTAATGAAAATCTGCTTTACATGTCAGGGATGTACAAGATAAAGTGTGATGTTCTAGTTGTAGGTGCAGGGCCCGCTGGGAGTAGTGCTGCAAGATTTTCTGCATTAAATGGATTAAAGACAATCCTCATAGATGAAAAAAAAGAAATAGGACATCCTGTTAGGTGTGCAGAAGGCATAGGTGACTATCTGTTTCCCTATTTACCTTTCAAGATACCAAAAAGACAATTGATATGGAGAATAAGAGGTATGGTCTTTTGGGCAGATAACGTGTCTATCAGGAAAACAGGTAATCCGTGGAGTGGTTACAGTGTGAATAGGGAATCCTTGGATAAATGGCTAGCATGGTTTGCAGCATCTGCAGGAGCTAAAGTTTTTCCGAAAACGAAACTGATCGATCTTGATATACAGGAAGATAATGTTGTTAAGAAAGCGATTGTGATAAAGGAAAAGCAGACCATGGAGATTTACCCAAAAGTTATTATAGCGGCAGATGGAAGCGAATCTACCGTTCTGAAGATATTGGGTTTATACAATCCAAAAAAGGGTGACCTAGCTGAAGTTTACTCATGGGAGATGAAAAACTTGGACTTGGTTAAACCTCACTTTGAACAAATATTCCTCGGTGATTTTGCACCTTGCGGTTATGCGTATATTTTTCCAAAAAGTAGAAATATAGCCAACATAGGGGTAGGTGGTTTATTTCCTAAAAAGAAGATGGAGTACTACTTTGATGAGTTTCTTGAGATTGAGCCGGTAAAAAAACAAACCAAAAAGGCAGAATACGTCACTGAGAAATCGAAAAAGGCGGTATGGGGCGATATAACCAGTAGATGGATATATGGAAACGTTATATTAGCAGGCGATGCTGCAAACCAAAATCTTAAACCATTTATTGAGGGGATCTTACCCTCCATAATCTGTGGAAGTGTAGCAGGAAAATTATCAATCAATTTTATAAGGGGCTGTCCACCACAGCAAGAGAAATATCTATCTAGAGTAGAAAGTGCCTTGCAACCCCATTTCCGTATATCGAAAGAGATACAAAACAAAATAGTGAGTCTATTTAAGAAGGTAGAGAAAAATAGGAGTTACCTAGATATACTATCTCTGTTTTTAGATAATAGTTAAAAGTTTTGTTGAAATGAGTAAAAAGTAGTTTCGAGTTCTATTTTTCTTAAGAGTGAACCACTGCAACATTGAAGCTTTCGTTTAAGTGTCTTTTTCCATTTTCTCTACTGTAACTATCTTCTCCGCCAGCATATATTAACAAAAATTCTTTTTCGCCGAAAAAATCTATAAGCTTATCTCTTACCGTAAATATATTCTTACCTAATGTCTCTAATCTGGCTGCGCAGGAAACTATAATAGCGAATTTGATATCCTTTCCCTTAAATTTTTTTAAATTCTCATCGACTGCATCTAATAGGCTTTCCCCAGATGCATACAACAAGTAGATTTCGTCTTCTTCAATTTTGTACCCACATCCTATGCTTTTGCCTAGAAAAGCCCCTATAACGTTTGGAAATAAAATTCCATCTTTCCAATACCCAAAGGGCGTGAAAAACGTTCTACGATAAATTCTTTCATCAATGAAATCGTAGGGCCATGCTATCCTCTCTAGAAAAACATCGACTGCTGGTTTCCCTTCTATCTCTTCTATTATCCTACCTTGACCACTTTTTTTAGTAATTTTGAATTTTATGTTAGTCCTTTTCAAGCCATAGGTAGTGTTTAGATCCACCTGATAGTCTATGTTAATGGCAAGGGAGACTATAGAGTTCGTATATACCTTTCTGTTAAAGAATTGATAATTCTCTATCATATCATTGCTATCCATAGAAGATCCACCTATGATAACATAATCTGGAAATTCTTCCACCAGAGCATCTAGTATTTCCTCCTCTCGTCCTACCCCGTATTGTAGTTTGGTCAAAGATATGTCAGACAATTTAATTAACAGCTTGCTTGGTATGGAACCTTTTACCACTCTTACTCTTCCCATCTTTGGAAGATTCAATATCTTTGCCCCTGATACTATATCTATCATCAGTTTTCCTCTGTACTTATGTCGCAGATTACTTTTTATCATGGCTGCACATTCGCTCACTGCTTTTCTTGGGTTCTTCTTAGTGTCATGTCCGATTCCAACGGCGACATCCATGTTGGGGTAAGCAACCGTTAATGCCGTAGCACCTCTCGTGAAACATCCATAGTTGTTCATAAATCCAGCTACGGTTCCGCCGATTAAAGGTGTTCCTTCAGGTAGGACTTCCCAGACTCCGTTGAGGAGTTCCTGGAAACCGCCGTATTTTTCGTAGTGAATGGTTGAAAATAACAGGAAAAATTTCGGTTTCTCGCCTTCGAGTTTTTCTAGGGCAGTTTCAGCTACTTCTCTACCAGCCTCTCTCGCATCCCATTTTCTTGATAATCCAACACCCGCTTTAAGCTCGCTCATTTTTTACCTTCTAAGATCTCGACGATCCTTCTCCTAGCGTTTTCCATCTCCACCTCTATCAAACCCTTATTTGCCAAGGATGGGATGATCGCTACGAGTGCATTATCCGTATTCGGAATTACAAAGAAAAGAACAGAGTGATTCTTCAGTCTGAACTCCATGACATCCAGACCAACACTTGCATACTGCTCTATGACAGTGAAAACGTTCTTCATAGCAAGAGATACAATATCCCAAACATCCATGATCTTGGGATTAAACTTTGAAGTATCAGGCATAACACTAACCATGTTTTTCCTTGCAACCATGCAGGCATAGATATCATCTAGCTTGAGCAAATCTTCCAGAACCTCGAGAATGGGATCCTCATTCACTTGATCTCAATCCCCCTATCAGTTATTACTATATCTATAGGTTTGAGAGAATGCTTTGTTCCTCTCATCTTCCATATCGTTAATTTTCTCCTGTCCATCATAGGATCTATCTGCATGAGAATAACTCCATCTGCAAGAAACTCTGATATGGAATCTCTCGATAAACTTCCACCACTATCTGTTAATTCAGATGTAACTAGAGATGTTGCTGAAGAGCTTTGCAAGAACTCGAATATCTTCCTTATGTGATACCTTATAACAGGTCTAGAATCGGAAGGATATGTACTGAGCTTTTCTATAACCGGAACCTTCTCGAATTCAACAGATTGCCCCAGAACCAGGGGTGTATCGATGAAAGGCGATAGAGAATCCAGAACAATCCTGCTGTAATCTCCCGTCAGCACCAAATCTCCCATCTCATAGTATGCACCAGACTTCTCTAGATCTATATGGGTCATTCTCAGTAGACCTTTTTCTATGGCAGAGACGAAATCAAAACCTACAGCATTTGCATGGATGAGCATGTTCTTAACGTTTTGATCCACACTTATATAAAGACATTTTTCACCGTTTTTTATGCCAGCATTTATGAAGTGAAAGCAGAATATACTCTTCCCTGATCCTGGAGGACCAGAAATCAAGGTTACGCTCCTTTTTGGTAGACCACCTTGTAGAAGTTCATCAAGCTTTGGTATGCCAGTTGAAACCCTCTCCAAAACCAGATCTTCCTTCCTCACCTCTTTGGTTACAGCTCGCTCTACATAATAAAATGCTTTATCGCCCGGCATGTGCATCCCATCCTCGGCAAATTATAAAACGCAAAGTGATTATAAAAGTTTATCGCCAAAATTACTTTACCGTGATGATAATTACTGTAATGACGGGGGCGAAAAAGGAGATGGGAAGCGATATAACGAAAGCAAAAATCCTGTCGATGGCTCTCACAGTATTCTACATCATCCTAGGAATGTTCGCATTAACACTTGCTCTCACCAACGGAAACATCGATTACCACTTGTCGCCTTCCGTTGTAATTATAACAGGTAGCGCAACAATAATAATTCTCTCAACAATCGGCATCTTTCTGAGAGAGGACAAAGCCAATTTGTTTGGTTTACTGATATTGATCTTCTCGATAGTAAACTTCTTCGCCTTTGCACTCTTTGCACCATACAACGGTTTCTACACAATACCCGGACTGATAATCTTTATACTGCTTCCATTGGTTCTTGGCGTAGGCGTGGGAATATATACCATAGGTGGGAAATCCAAATAGGATTAGCTAAACAGATATCGTTACTCTCAACAGATCCCTCAGACCAGGAGAGAATCCGAGTATAAAGATCGCTATCTTGATGAGATTTATCACCTTGATATATTCTTTTTCTTTTCTTTTAATATCTTCCAGCACAAGAATCACGAGAACTATAAGCACTACCTTGACAATCGGAAACAGAATACCAGAAGATACATCCATAAAAAAGAAAGATACCGGATGTTTTTCTCCATACAGTGGGATTCCTATATTGAATGGATCGTATATCGAGATATAGCTGGTAAATCCATCAAGAGAATGACCAAACAACATAGCAAGATTCAGATGCTCTGAAAAGAACCTCAGTTTCTTAGAGTATCTAGATAATAGATAGAATAACACAGTGATTACTACGGGAAAGGATATGCAGATTAAAAATACATCCACCCTGAAGATCCTGCTGTAGGAAACATAACCAAAAGAAATCAAGCTGGCTATACATAGAGTTAAGCTCGTAGCAAATGTTGCGCTAAGAGCAGTTAGATCTTTCCTAAGGAAAAGATAACCAAATGTTATTGCAGCTATAATTGCAAAGATTCCCGGATTGACATCTTTCACGATTAAATCTTTACATGCTAACCAGAATATTGTGTAGATCAATACCATGGCAAACCCGTAAGCAAGCAGGAGCGATCTCTTCTTCCTTCTCTCGAGGATCCATCCAAGAAATATGGATAGTAAAGCGTAAACCGCTATCTGGACATATATAAGAGGTGATATAAACCAATAAGACAGAGGTATCTTGAAACATCCTGCATCCTCGAGTACCCTTGATACAGATCCAAACACAAAGAAAGGAAAAAGGGATTTGCAGAGATTCCAATCAATATCTATATCCAGTTTTCTGAGGAGTTTGTAGATAAAGTATAGAGAGATCAGGGCTATGATTCCATAGGTTATCTCAGATACTATGGTATAGCCTTCACGAGCAATCACTCCATGATACTCAACCTCTCTACCTAAAGCATCTGCAACAACCGGACCCCAGTAGTATCTCCATATCCATTTATCATAAACCACCGATGGGAACAGAAGATATCCAAATATAACAGAAAAAAGAAAAATAACCAAAGCCAAGAGGATTACCAAATCTCTCCTCATTCTTCAACTCGAAAGCAAAAATAATATATTAATCTCTCGTTTACCGCTAACTAATTATGGTAAAATTTCTGAAGATCAAGGAGATGATATTTCCCAGAGATATAGTGGTTGGACACGATGCTTTAGAGAAACTACCAGATCTATGCGATAAACTGCTGGAAGGTAAAGCTTTGATTGTTGAAGGGAAAAAAACAAAGAAGATAGCGGGAGATAGAGTTAAAAGACTTTTGCAGGAATCGAAATTTGAAACATCTGAAATCGTAATAACATCATCAACAATAAGAGAGGTTAAGAAAGTACAGAAAACGATAGAGAAGGAAAAGATAGACTTTGTCGTCGGCGTCGGCGGAGGCAAAGTGATAGATGTCTCGAAACTCTCAGCATATCGAAGTAATATACCCTTTATCAGCGTTCCAACTGCTGCATCTCACGATGGTATAGCATCTCCAATGGCATCCATAAAGGATAAAAATTCTCCAACATCAAAGAAGGCTGTATCTCCTCTAGCCATAATAGCGGATACATCTATAATAAAGAAAGCTCCATACCGGATGCTCTCTTCAGGATGTGCCGATGTTATATCAAATCTCTCAGCAATAAAGGATTGGGAACTTGCTCATAGGCTAAAAAACGAGGAGTTTAGTACCTACGCTTACTCACTCTCTAAAACCTCTGCTGAACTTATCATGGAAAACTCTGATTTAATTAAAACATATACAGAAGAAGGTGTCTGGATCGCGGTAAAGGGAATGATAGTCTCAGGAGTTGCAATGAGTGTAGCCAATAGCTCCAGACCGGCAAGCGGAGCAGAGCACATGTTTTCTCATGCCCTAGATGCTATCGCGCCTGGAAAGGCTTTACATGGAGAACAATGTGGAGTTGGAGCAATAATGATGTTGTACCTCCATGGTGAGGACTGGAAGAGCGTGAGAGATACACTTAAGGAGATAGGGGCACCCACAAACGCGAAGGAGCTCGGAATACCAAAGAAGAAGATAATTGAGGCTTTGGTTAAAGCCCACTCTATGAGACCTGATAGATATACAATTCTGGGAGAAGGCGGTCTCACGAAGGAGGCCGCAAAAAATATAGCAAAAAAGACTGGGGTGATATAAATGCCTATTGTAACTCTTGTGGGAGAAAGAATGGCAAAAAAAGGGAATGAGTTTATTTATCTAGGACCAAATCCTGATTGTAAGAACTGTAAGCTAAAAACGGTGTGTTTCAACCTGAAGAGGTTCAGGAGATACAAGATAGTTGGGATAAGAAATAAGAGGCACAGCTGTAACCAGCATGATGGTGGAGTTAGGGTTGTAGAGGTGGAAGAGCTACCTTTACTGGCTGGTGTGGAAGGTAAAATAAGAGAGGGAAGCAAGATAAAGATTAAGGTTTTGGATTGCAAAAGGCTTGACTGCGAGAATTTCGAGATATGCCACAACCCAGCTATCGAGGGGAACAAAGACTACAAAGTGTTAAAGATTTTGGGTAAAATGGAATGTAAACTTGAAAAAGATATGAAAAAGGTGGAGCTGGCAGAGATTTAGTGACATATCACGTTATATATCAGTCCATCATCTCCCACTAGATCATCGATGCTTCCTTCGGGATCAGAAACTATTTTTTGCCATCCTTTTATGCCCTCTACCTCACTTACATCGGAAAAACCCATACAGATTACAGATATTCCAGATTTGGTACAGCTCCACACCTCGCCTATAATCTTGTAATCGTGATCTCCTTTCGATCCGTTGTAAATAACGAAAAGGGTTTTGTGTCCCTTTGCTATCTCCCTGCTCCCATATGCTCTACTACTACTTATAATCTCTATACCATACTTGTGCGCTTGCTTTTCCATATCATCTTCAACCTTTTCCAGAAGCTTTTCCTTGCTCTCCATTATCAGAGATTTCACGGATGTTACACTTAGATAGGCCACCTCCCCTTTCCTGTAAACCTTTGTTGACCATTTGCTTAAGCCCAAAAAACCAGATCCCTTTTCCTCACTTCCAAAGTCTTCATACCACCCATCAGTAAGAAGGTTTTGTGGTATGTACGATTCTCTTAAAGATAGGCAACCCGAGTTGGAGATGATAAAGAGGAAAAAGATCAGTAGAAAGATAATACCTTTCTTCATTTCTTGCCAACAGCCTTCCTCAATATCTCGATCTTGTCGGTTCTTTCCCAAGTAAAATCGGGATCATCTCTGCCAAAGTGTCCGTATGCTGCGGTCTTCTTGTATATAGGTCTCCTGAGATCTAAGGTTTTTATTATCTGTGCAGGCTTGAGTGGGAAGTAGTGCCATACCAGTTCCTCTATTTTCTCTACAGGTATCTTATTCGTCCCAAAGCACTCGATATCCAAAGATACCGGTTCTGGTACACCTATGGCATACGCAAGGTTTATCTCGCA
>CAZGUO010000036.1:2101-8394 GCA_964529185.1 uncultured Thermoplasmatales archaeon | reverse complement strand
TGTTGATTATTGCTCCTTCCACAGTGTAAACATTTGGCTGCCTTGCGTAGCCATGAAAATTTATCCCATCATAGGCAAATTTGAAAGCATATCTCATCTTCATTCTCAAAACAAGGGTTGATTTAAATAGTTATCAAGTGATAACCACCAACCATGGGTACAAAAGATATACTCCTTTCACGCTCTGGTGCGGCGCCAGGCGATTTGATTAGAATAAAAAAAGAAGGCGAAGAGTTCGTTGGCATTCTCATGCCTTCTCATGATTTCAGTGATGATGATATTGTTGTTATAAAACTCAGAAATGGATACAACATAGGAATAGAGATAGATGGTAAGACAGAGATAGAGATTATAGAGAAGGGTGAACTGGTAAGGAAAAAAGCACAAAGAAAGATACCTTACGACCCAAAAAAACCAACGATCTCGATACTGGGAACAGGAGGAACCATAGCTAGCTATGTGGATTATAGAACTGGAGCTGTTCATCCAGCATACTCTGCTGAAGATCTTGCATATTCTGTTCCAGAGATTTTTGATATTTGTAATGTTAGAACCAGAATAGTCTTCCAATTGCTCAGCGAGAATATAAAGGTCAGTAACTGGATAACCCTAGCTAAGGAAATCGCGAGAGAGTTCAATGAGAACAATGTGAGAGGTGTTGTGATTCCTCATGGAACCGATACAATGAGCTATACCTCTGCAGCCTTATCATTTATGCTTAAAAATCTCCCTGGACCTGTTGTTTTAGTTGGTGCACAGAGATCCAGCGATAGACCATCTTCAGATGCTTATCAAAATCTTTATCATGCCTCTCTGGTCGCATCAAGATCAGATATCGGTGAGGTAGTTGTTGTCATGCATGGAGAAACATCAGATACATACGCTTTGATCCACAGGGGAACAAAGGTTAGAAAGATGCACACCTCTCGAAGGGATGCCTTCAAGAGCATAAACTCTGAACCTATAGGGAGAGTCGAGAACAACAGGATAATTATCGAAGGAGATTACAGAAAAGCTAGAGAAGGGAAGGTGGTGGTTGATGCAAAGATATGTGATGATGTTGCTCTGGTTTACTTCTATCCTGGTATGAAACCTGAGGAGATACCAGAGAGAAGAGGCATAGTTCTGATGGGAACGGGTTTGGGTCATGTATCTAGCGATCTTATTCCAAGATTAAAAGAGTTGATAGATAAAGGATCAACCATTGTCATGACCTCACAGTGTCTCTATGGCAGAGTAAATCTTAATGTGTATTCAACCGGTAGAGATTTGATAAAGATAGGTATAATTCCGGCTGGAGACATGCTACCAGAGGTTGCCTATGTAAAGCTCATGTGGGTTTTGGGGCATACAAAAGATCGAGATGAGATAAAGAATCTCTTTCTTAAGAATGTCTCTGGAGAGTTGTCTCAAAGGACACTGCTACATTATCACTGAAACTTATCTGGAATATCTAAATTCTATGTAACAGCTCCCCTCCTTGCTCACCATACATGGTCCAACTGGATGGGATGGAGTGCAAATCTTGCCAAAAAGTCTGCAATCTCTGGGCTTTGCAACTCCCCTCAGTATCTCACTGCACCTGCATCCTCTGGGTTCTTCACCTTCTTCAATCCCAGACAAAATATCTTCAAAAACCTTTCTTGCGTTTCGATCCTCGAATTTCTTCTTCAGTTCCAAACCAGACTTTTCAATTACTGGAAACCCCCTCCACTTTATATCAACAACATCAAAAACCTCCTGCATAATCTTTTTCGCTCTGATATTTCCTTCAAATTTAACAGATCTCGCATATTCATTTTCAACCCTGCTTTCTCCATTCTCTATCTGCTCAATTAACATGAGAACAGCAGCTAGGACATCTAAAGGCTCAAAACCAGCTATAACTTGAGGGATCTTGTACCTCTTGGATATCTCAATATAGGGCTCTACGCCTATTATCGTAGAAACGTGACCAGGCTCGATGAAACCATCCAACCTGATCTCCCCCATCTCCAAAATTGCTTTTACCGCAGGCGGAATGAGGCGGTGGCAGGAGAGTATATAAAAATTGTCTGGTGGATCGGAGAGCAGTGTCACAGCTGTTGAGGGAGCGGTCGTTTCAAAACCTACAGCCATAAAGACAACATCTTTATCTCTCTTTTTCGCTATCTCGATAGCATCTTCTATGCTATACACGGGTCTTATCTCTCCTCCTTTAGCCTTTGCTGTACTCAAAGAATCATTCATCCCGGGAACCTTGGTCATATCCCCATAAGTTGCTACTATCTTTCCATTTAGAGAAAGAGTCACAGCCTCCTCTATCTCTTTTGGTGTAGTTACGCATACCGGACAACCAGGACCTTCAACCACCTCTATGTTACATTCTTCAAAGATTTTGTTCAACCCAAACTTGTATATGGTATCGTGATGCGTACCACAAACATGCATGAACTTCAGTTTCCTTCTATTTCTCTTTAATCTCCTTATCAATCCGTCAGCAATCTCTCTATTCCTAAAAGTGAACATCTCCTATACCTCTGGCCATCTGTTCAAAGAGTCTTAGAGTTTCTTCTGCTTCTTCCTTGCTCAAAACCTGTATAGCAAAACCAGCATGAACAAGAACGTAGTCCCCTAATTTTGCATCTACAAGAGATGTGTTAATCTTTCTTTTGACACCATCTCCATAATCAACATTTGCATGTTCTTTATCTAAAATTTCGATAACCTTGGCAGGTATTGCCAGACACATCTTTTTATCCCTCCGGTATGACAAAGATCTCCTCATCATACTTCACTATCTTTACCGTTTCCCTGAGCTTGATATCTTTTGGCAGGAGAACCTCTTTCGTTTTATAACTGTCTGGATCCAGAATTAGAACATCCCTTCCTCTCTTGTTCACAACGACAGCCTCTCTGATAACATCCTTTTTGTCCAAAACCTTGCAACTAGATATCTCATTGTGCCTAAAGTTGTAATCCTTCCAGTCATTCAAACCAACAGCCTTTATTCCCTTTGAGGAGTACCTCCTTATGTAAAATAACCTCTCATCAATAATTATGACATCTCCTTCTCTGTATCTCGGCAATCTTAGTAGATAGGTCATCCTGTACTGCCTTACACCATCCTTCATACCGAAAAGTTTTGGCGACTCTTTTACCTCTCCTCCAAATTCCTCCTTGAGTTGATATATCAGAGAATGCGCAACTTTTCTATCACTTATGTAAAGATCCAAACCTTTTTTCACCTTCTTTCTATCAGCTATAAAAACTCCTCTTCCGGAATCCTCAAATTCTTTCATTCTTCTTCTTAAAAATCCCTCCATCTCTTTGATCTCTCTTTCATCAAGCTCCCTTTCATTCCCCCTTAACTGAATTATAGCCTCATAATACTTGCCCGCTTTCCTTGAACATGTTGGACAACTTACCTTATCCACTAAAATCTCGGTATACACCTCTTCTTTGACTCTATTTCCTCCTATTTCTCCTTCTAGATCCACAACGATCTCATACAGAGTTTTGCCTTTCCTTCTGAACTTTACCTCAGGCCTCTTCCATGATATATTCTTTGAGATTAACAGATTATCAATAACTAACCTTTTCATAGCATCTTCAAGATCCTCTTTCAGCCACTTTCCCCTGTACTTTATTGATCCACAGGTGGAACAAACCTCGATCTTCAATCTCCCCTTCTTTATACTCGCAAATCCACCTTTCCTCGAATAACAGTCCAAGCATAAACCATCTATCAAGTTTTCTGTTTCTTTACCGCAGTTTACGCAGAATATCTTATCTTTCCTCATTTTTCCTTCTCAGTATCTCTTCTCTCCCTAGATTAAAGGCTCTGATATTTATATCTTTGTAAGGCAAACTCCTTCTTATCTCTTCCAAAAGAGTTTCGTGCGAGAAAGGTAGAATATCTAGAGCAGATAGGGCGCCAAGCATGACAATATTCTTCGAAATTATATCTCCAGCCTTCTTTGCCAGGGAATTTGCATCTATTGCGTAGAGTTTACAGTTTCTCCTGATCTCCTCCAGTATAACATCTACATCTGGATATTCCACTTTCTCAAATACAACAGATGGAGGTACAACAGGATTTGTATCTGTTAGAACCACAGTATCCTTATTTGCTTTCTCTATCTCTCTTAAAGCCTCCAAAGGCTCAGTGCTAACGATACAGTCTGCAGATCCTTTAGCTATGAGGGGGGAGTTTATTTCTCCCATTCTAACCGTGCACTTTACGCTCCCTCCCCTCTGCGCCATCCCATGTACCTCTGAAACCAGAACATTTATACCGGATCTGACAGCAGACCTTCCTAATAGAGATGCCATTGTTAGCACTCCCTGTCCACCAACTCCTGTTAAAACGATCTCCACCTTCATCTTTTTTCACCTACCTTCTCTATGGCATTGAATGGACAAACCTGGGTACAAACTCCGCATCCATTGCATAATTCTTCGTTTATCCTCACATTTTTATCCTTGTCAAAGTAGAACGCTGGACAGCCGAATTTCAAAATGCAAATATTGCAATGCCTACATTTATCAAGATCAATTTGGTAGATAGGAATTTTTTCTCCCCTTTTTCTCTTATCCCTTATCTCCAGAAGTATGCATGGATGCTTACAGATTACAACAGCTGGTCCTTTGAAATCCAAAGCCCTTTTGAAAGCTTCTTCTGTCTCCTTTAAGTTTGTTGGATCTACGGTTTCTACGTGCTCTATACCCAATCCCCTTACTACATCCTCTATATCTAGAGCTCTTGCCTTTTCTCCCATGCCCGTTAACTCTGACCCTGGATGTGGTTGATGTCCCGTCATAGCTGTTGTTCTGTTATCTAATATTGTTATAACACAGTCATGATTATGATGGACAGCATCGACTATCGCTGGTAATCCAGCATGGAAGAAGGTTGAGTCTCCCATAAAAGAGATTATCTTTTGATCCGTAGCTCTTGCAAATCCACAGGCCATACCGGCATTCGACCCCATACAGAGCAGAACGTCTGCCATCTCAAGTGGAGGAGATCTACCTAAAGTATAACAACCTATATCTGTCGGATATATCGTATCCTTTGGAGCCACCTTCTTTGCTGAGTAATAGCTAGCTCTATGTGGGCAACCTGGACACATGACTGGAGGCCTACTCGGTAGTTTGAGATCTGTTTTGCCTCCATCTGGAAGAGGATTCTTCACACCGAGAATCTTTGATATTCCAGAGACAACAATATCTAGATTGTACTCATAGAGTCTAGAGAAATGACCGCTTCCTTTACCGTATATCTCTACCTTTATGCCAGAATCAAAAGCTATGGTTTTTAGTTTCTCCTCGAGTATTGGTTCGAGCTCTTCGAGAACTATAATTTTCTTGTGTTCTTCTAGGAACTTTCTGCAGAGATCTCTAGGAAGGGGATTGGTGAAGCCCAACTTTAGGATATCAGCATCTATACCTAGGATATTAACAGCATCTAGAGCATAGCCAACAGATATTCCGGATGCAACAATTCCTACTCCACCACCGTTTTCTATTATCCTGTTAAATCTAGATTTCTCAGACAATTTTTCTGCTTCCTTCATCTTCTCAAGCAAAACAGGGTGCCTTGCTCTGGCTACAGATGGAACAGTAACCATGAAAGGATTCTTTTCAAACCTTCCTTTTTTCTTAGACTCCTTTATCTCTTCAATCTTTACGGGACCTCTCGTATGGGATACCCTCGTAGTTGTCCGCAAGATCAAAGGCAACCCAAGTTTTTCTGATATCTCGAAACCTTCTTTTGTCATATCTTTCGCTTCTTGAGGATTGGAAGGTTCAAGCATTGGAGCATTGCCAAATAGAGCATAGTATCTGTTATCCTGCTCATTCTGGGAAGAATGACAACCCGGATCGTCTGCTGTAATTATCAGATTTCCTCCTTTACAACCAACATACATGAAAGTCATAAAAGCATCGCTTGCTACATTTAGTCCAACATGCTTCATACATGTTAGAGATCTCAAGCCAGATAGAGAAGCAGCAGCAGATATCTCGAGAGCGACTTTTTCATTTGTTGAGTACTCAAAATAGAAGGGAACATCCTTTCCTTTTTTCTTCAAGTATCTGGCAATCTTTGAGAAAGTATCTGCTATTTCAGATGAAGGTGTTCCGGGATAGGTTGTGGCAAAATCTACGCCCGCTTCTAACGCTCCCCTGGTTATAGCTTCGTTTCCGAGTAGCAGTATCGTTTCTCCAGGTCTTGCTTCTATAATCTCCATGTTATCTCCATCCTAGAAGCTCAGCGAAAGAAATCAGGGAAAGCATATAAATCTAACGAA
>CAZGUO010000036.1:0-2001 GCA_964529185.1 uncultured Thermoplasmatales archaeon | reverse complement strand
ATGAAAAGAATAGCACTAACGATAGCAGCATCCGATACATCAGGAGGCGCCGGGATACAGGCAGATCTAAGAGCATTTTCCATAGCTGGGGTGCATGGATATAGTGTTATTACATGCCTAACTGCGCAGACTCCAGACAAAGTTTATTCTATCATTCCTTTGGATGCAGAACATGTTGAGAATCAGGTTGAGAAGATTCTAGATAAAGTGAGACCAGATGCAATCAAGATAGGGATGGTTTATAGCAAGGAGATATTGAGTTACATTGCTGATTTGATAGAAGATAGAGAATTGAAACCGATTGTTGCAGATCCTGTATTTAAGGCATCTGATGGTACAGAGCTATGCGAGAAAGGTTATATTGATGTGTACGAGAGAAAGATGCTCCCTTTAGCAGATCTCTTGACCCCAAACCTGGAAGAGGCAAAAATACTCGCTGGAGGGGAGATGAGTCAGGAGGATCTGCTGAAAGCCATACATGAGAAAGGAAGCAGAAATGTGTTGCTCAAAGGAGGTCACTTTGAAGAAAAAGAATCTACCGATATCCTGTTTGATGGAAAAAAAATCTACAGATTCTCTCTGCCAAGAATCTTGGGATACAGATGTCATGGAACAGGATGCACATTTTCATCTCTGATAGCAGGAAATCTAGCTAAAGGAAGAGGATTGAAAGAATCCATAGATCTTGCAAAAAGGGTGTTGTGGAGCATGATACTCAATTCTTACTCCATCGCTGGGAACAAAACGAGAATCCTGGGCGAACCTATCAAATTTGATATCCCTCCACCAGATCTTGGTAAGGAAGAATTTGACATATGGTTCTCTTTGAACAAAGCTGTAAAGGAGCTGATCAAGATTTTGTCACCCGAGATTATACCAGAGGTGGGTATCAACATAGGGTATGCTCTGAGGAATGCAAAAAATAAGAACAATATCTGCGCCCTGGATGGAAGGATAACAAAGGCAAAAACTTATGGAACACCCAAATTCGGCGCATCAAAACACATAGCCTCCATAATTTTGACTGCAATGAAATATGACAGGAACAAAAGAAGCGCCATGAATATAAGATATTCTGAAGAAATCGTCAAAAGATTCGAGGAGAAAGGATTTTTGGTATCATATTTTGAAAGAGAGAAGGAGCCAGATCAAGAAAGATCGACCATGGAGTGGGGAACAAAAATAGCTATAGAAAGATTGGGAAGAGTTCCTGATGTGATTTGGGATAAAGGAGGTCATGGAAAGGAACCCATGATAAGAGTAATCGGAAACGACCCTTTTGATCTCGTATCAAAAATCAGAGAAATTCTTTAGAATAGACCTCTATGAACTTCCTGAAAGATCTGTCATACGTCTTTTCAACATCCTTCGGGAAGCAGCAAGCAGGTAGCTCTTTCCTGCTGAGATGATACCTTAGACACTCGCAACATTTTCCTTTCTTATCACAGTATTCATAGGTACATGGACATCGTTTCAGATTTTCCTCAATGTTGCATATCTCACTCATGGGCATCGGAATAAAATAAACCTTTTTAAGCGTGATCTTGAAAATCCATCAACTAGAAAATTTCAGATTGAGCAATTATTTGCGAAATATTTATAAATAGAAATTCCTTGAACCTCCTAAGGACAAAAAGACAGGGAGGTAAGAAACATGGCTGAAGAGAAGGCAACTACAGAAGAGGGGACCGTATTTGTTGGAAATAAGCCACCCATGAGCTATGTACTGGCTGTGGTAACACAGTTCAACAGCGGATTTAAGGAAGTAAGCATAAAGGCGAGAGGCAGAGCCATAAGCAGAGCAGTGGATACAGCGGAGATAGTGAGGAACAAGTTTGTACCAAACGCAAAAGTGAAGGACATAAAGATAGGAACAGAAACACTGACCAACGAAGAAGGTAGAACAACAAACGTATCTTCAATAGAGATTATACTCTCTACAGAGTAGGGGAGGTACAACTTTTTTGGGTTGTACCTAACCCTCAAAATTTTTATTTTTTT
>CAZGUO010000035.1:0-8564 GCA_964529185.1 uncultured Thermoplasmatales archaeon | reverse complement strand
CTAGCTACAGCTCCATACGTTGATACTCTACCTCTAGGTATCTGCCTGGTTAACCTGTAAATCTCTTCAAATAAATCTATCTCCACAGAACAGTATTAAACTCCTTTCTCATTCAAAAATCTGATGGATTTCATCAAGTTTTTGGGCACCGCAGGCGCAAGATTCGTGATGATAAAGCAACTCAGATCATCTGGAGGAATATGGATATCTTTAGATGATACAAACATACTGATAGATCCGGGTCCAGGATCTCTCATAAGATGTTTGTCTAGTAAGCCAAGGTTAGATCCAAAAGATCTGGATGGCATAATCTTAACACACAGACACATTGACCACTCAAATGATATAAACCTGATGATCGAAGCCATGACGGATGGTGGTTTCAAGAAGAAAGGGAAGATCTTTGCACCAAAAGATGCACTCGAAGGAGAGCCCGTGATTTTTAAATATGCTAGAGATATGGTCAACGAGGTAGTAGAGCTGTATGAGGGCGGGAAATACAGTATCAAAAACTTGGAGTTTGATACTCCCGTAAAACACCTGCATGGTGTAGAGACCTATGGGATAAACATACACGGGAAGGATATCACGATTTCCCTGATAACCGATACCAAATATTTTGATGGACTGGAGAACTTTTACAAAGGAGATATATTGATATTGAACGTCGTCCGCCTTGAGCCCAGAGATGACATACTCCATCTCTCTCTGAAGGACGCTGAAAGGATAATCTCCCATAATAAGCCCAAACTTTCGATACTAACTCACTTTGGTATGACCATGCTAAAAGCAAAACCTTGGGAGATAGCAGAGAACCTCTCTAGAAAATTGAACCTTAAGGTAGTGGCAGCCAACGATGGGATGGTGGTAGATGTTGAAAAGTACAGAAACAAGTGAGATAGAGTTATTTCCCTACAAACCTAGAAAATTTCAGAGGGAGATAGTTTTGGCTATAAGAGAGAGTCTGAAAAGTGGTACACCTCTTGTCTTGGAATCTGGAACGGGATCTGGAAAGACGATCTGCGCCGTGTCTCAGGCTCTGAAATTTTCTATAGAGAGCGGAAAAAAGATAATTTATACGACTAGAACCAATGCCCAGCAGAGGCAGGTTATAAACGAGGTAAGAAGCATAAGAGAAAAGTTTCCAGAATTCAAAGGAGAGATCTTTGCCATCGGTTTACAGGGAAGAACCCATACATGCTTGCTAGCAAGGTCTGATCCAGAGCTAAGCAAAGGTTCAGCAGAGGAGCTATCAAGGTTTTGTTCCGAGATGAAGAAAAGGAAGAGGGGAGATGGTTGCCCCTATTTTGAAAACATGATGGAAAGATTTGACGAGCTTGAGGAACTGAAGGAATGGATAAAAGATATTCTCCCTGCTACAGAGGAGATCGTTGAGAAGTGCAGAAACCTGATGCTGTGCCCATACGAGCTCAACAAGATGATGGTTGGAGATGCTAATCTGGTTGTAGTTCCCTACATATATGTCTTTGATGATCGCCTCAGAAATCTACTGCTGGATCTTATGGGCATCTACGAGGAAGATGCGGTTCTGATAATTGATGAAGCTCATAATCTACCAGAGTATCTCAGAGAATTCCTTTCCTCATACCTTAGTGTTTATGCTGTAAACCAATGCATAACAGAAGCCGAAAAGTTTGGAGATCCATTTGTATCTAAAAGCATCAAGCTTTCAGATTTCTTGCTTGTAGTGAGGGATGCGATCGACCAGATAAGAGGAGATTTTTTAAAAGAAAACGAGAGCGACGCTCTCCTTAGCGAAGATGTGTTTCTATCCATCATATCCGATTCTTTAGGCATAAGTAAGAAAGAGATTAGGTCAATAGCGGAGCAACTTGTATTGATTGGAGAGGAGATAAAAGAGATAAAGCAGAGAGAAAAAAAGCTACCAAGATCTTATATTTACAGACTAGGTATCTTTCTCTTATCTTGGATGGATATAGATAACGAGAGATTTGTAAGATTGATAGTTGATGAGAGCAATGGAAGAAACCCAAGAATAGAGATATACTGTCTAGACCCATCATTGGGATCAGACCCCATTGAGAAGTTTTACACCTCAATCCATATGTCAGGAACCCTCTCGCCTCTGGAGGAATACAGGGATTCTTTGGCTCTTCCTGAAGATACAAAGCTTCTATCTTTTCCTTCCCCATTCCCCAGGGAGAATAGAAAGATCATCTACTCTCCAATGGTCTCAACAAAGTACGAAGAGATAAGGTTCTCCAGCGATATGATCGATAAAATAAAAAATATAATCGTGGAGATCTGCAACAGCTTCAACAGGAATACGATAGTGTTTTTTCCGAGCTTTGATTTGATGAATTGTTTTATAGACAAGGGTCTAATCAAGGAGATCAAAAGAACAATTTATCTGGAAAAAAGAGAGATGAAACAAGACGAACTCATGGACATCGTGCTAAAGTTTAAAAGAGGTAGAGGAAAAGGCAACGTGATGCTCTCTGTGGTTGGTGGGAGGATAAGCGAGGGGATGGACTTTCCAGCTGAGGAGCTTGAGATAGCCGTGATTGTGGGAATACCTTATCCAAAACCAACGGCTAGACAGAGAGCTCTACAGAATTACTATGATAGGAAGTTTGGGAAGGGATGGGAATATGCAGTAAACGCACCCACAGCCAGAAAATTGCTCCAATCAATAGGTAGACTGATAAGGAATGAAAACGACAGAGGTATAGCTGTGATCTTAGACAGGAGGGCATCCAGATTTAGGAAGTATCTAGATGGATTGAAGATATCATTAAGGATAATCGAGGATATCAGGGATTTTTTGGAAGCAGGTTAGGGATACCATCTTTTATCTCATAGCTAACATTGCATTTCCTGCATATCAGTTTTCCCTCGATAATCTCATCGTTTTCTTCCTTTTCCACCTTGAGCTCCAGATCTCCCTTACAGACGGGACAACATATTATATTCATGAGTTCTCTCCTCATACTACACCTCTCCTATGTAAAAAGGCTTCCTCCTCTTAAGATCGTTATCCCATATCAAAGTCCAATTGTTCTTCCCGCGCTTTTTCTCTTCTTCCATCTTCTGAATGTGATACTTTATCTGCGAATCCATCAGATCAGCATAATGCAAAACCAGAGCTTCTAGAAACTTTGGTACCTCCGGAGAGCCCCATTCGCGCCTTCCGTGATGACTGAGAATCATGTGGGAGAGCAACATCTCAAGATCTTCTGGAAAATCTACGCCTTCTGACCTCAACTCATTTATCTTCTCTCTGATTCTTCTTTCTCCCAGGATTATGTGTCCCGCAAGTATACCTTCATCGGTTTTCTCGTACAACAGATAGGGTTTGTACTCGAAGGATTTTCCTATATCATGGAGCATAGCTCCGGTTACCAAGATATCTCTGTTCAGGTCTTTATTCATCTTTGCTATTGCATCACATATCTTCACAACATTCAAGGTATGCTCAAGGTTTCCACCAATATAGTTGTGATGATGGTCTATAGAGGAAGGTGTTCTTACGAACTTCTCCAAAAATTCATCATCGTAAAACACCTTTTTCAGAAGAGCCTTTAGATGGACGTTCTCTATACCATCTATGTAGTCTCTCAATTCGGATAACATCTTGCTTATTTCCATATCGCTCAAAGAGGGTACCAGATCTTCTATCTGGACATTCTTTTTATCTACTATTTCGATGTTATCTAGAGAATCCAGATATATCTTTATCTCGCCGTTCCGATCATCGATTAAGCCTTTTCTTACAAACACAAAATTGCCAGGTTTAAAGAGATTCATGATATCATCTCTATCGATAGATCTATCTACAAAAGCAATCTTTATCTCTCCAGTTTTATCACAAACCAATACCTCTGGATCATCTTTCGGTATGATTTTCCTCACGAGAAAAACATCGCTTACCGAATCTCCGATCCTCAAATCCTCAATAAAATGTTTCTTCTCTATAAGTTCATCTCTTTCCACTTTTCCTCCCCTCACAAAGTATATCTCTCACCCTCTTTAACCATAACGATCTCTCCATCTAGTACCTTGAACCCTTCCGGATTCTCGGTATGTATTGGAAAGATCTTCTTTGGTTTAATTTCCCTGATCATGTTGATTATATCTTCTCCATACGCATGCCCTGAGCAGTGGGCATGCACGTATCTCAAATTGAATAACCTCAACCACTCCATCATCCTTTCAAAAGATATCTCCATCTCCTCGTTGAAAGGCTCTGACAGAGAATGAATGTAAATTCCTTTTTCTGGCTTCAGGTCTATTAGAGTGGTAAAGTACCAGTAATTCAGAACTACGATATAATCCTCTGGATTTTTCGAGATCTCTTCAGCTGTTATAATATTCGGATAGTTTAATCTTGACTTTATGTATGGTTCGGATATGTAATCATAATCCGCATAGGTACCAGTCCTCATCTTCGGTTTTAGCAGAAGAATACCTTCTCCCCTGCTATCTGGAACTCCCAGCTTCCCATCCTTGTGATATCTTTCAAGGAAGCAGGCGTGCTTAAAGGATATAACCAGGAACTTATCCAGCTCCCTAGAGATCCTGTAGAAGGTTCTGAATCTGTCAACATCCTTGAAATTGAAATCCACTACACATAGACCTTTCGCATTCTCGAGTTCCCTCTTTGCTTCAGCATAAACCTTTTCTTCCGATTCATCACCTTTCTTTTCACTTATTCTTGTGCCCTCCGTTATCATCGCTATAGGTTTTTCCTCCTTAGCTCTTTCTATAAAATCTCTGGTCAATCCAGGATTTGTTCCATGCATTCTTAGATCTCCGGTATAGACTATTGGACCCTTTGATGTGTAGATTATGAAGCCATAAGAACCAGGAACACTGTGATCTACATGTATTGGTTCAATTTCAACAGAATCTATGGAAAAGCTCTTTCCAGTTCTGAAAAGCCTAAATTCTCTTTTGATAGGTTCTTCTCTCTTTCCAGGAATAATCGGTCTTCTCTTGAAATCTACAACCTCATTTTCTATGTTCCTCCTGCTCTGTTCATTGACCGCATCCAGTATATGTTTGCACGTTTCTCCGCAATAGATCGGTATGTCTTTGTGGAGAAAGGAGATATAGTTTGCATGATCTGCATGCGCATGAGAGAGAATAACCGCAGATATCTCTGGCTCCTCAGGCTCTCTGCCCATATGGACCAGCAGATCCTCTCTGTATATTCCTCTTATGTCGGGTATCAGATTCGTAGCAAGGAAGTCGCCCAGCCCATTTGCAGACCTTGGAGGGAGGTACTCTTCGAAATATTTGGATCTTCTCGAAAAACTTACGCCAAAATCCAGAAAGAATCTGGCATCTCCATCCTCTACCAGTATCTTGTTTCCTCCAATCTCTCCAACTCCGCCGTAAAAGGTTATGCTCACCATACTAGATCACTAGTTTATACCCGCAGTTTGGACAGAATCTCGGGTTGCCTTTGATTTCCGCTCCACAGTTTGGGCATCTATTAGGTGCATGCCGTTTTGCTTCTTCTATTTCGATTTTTACATTAAAGGAGTCAGCATCCCTGTAGCTATCTATGGCTAGTATGCAACCTACTAGAATGTAAATCAGAGCAAAGATGAGAGGATGGAAGCCAAGGATGAAATATGTTGCGAGGTAGATTACCCAAAGGATCATCAGAACTACACCCAGTCCAATCTTGAGATTTGTAACACCAGCGTACATCTCTCCTAATCCCCAGACCAGAAAACTGTAAGTTGCTGCGAGAAATCTATTCTTTCTCACTTGAGGCATGATAGAAAAATCTTTTGCTAACATTTAAAAATTTCATTCTGCTTGCTGAGATGTGCACGAGTGGGCTCTAGCTGAGGCGGTTGTGGAAAGCGTTATAGAGGTTGCTAGGAAAGAAAAATTCACATCTGTAAAGGAAATCAGCATATCCTTAGGTGAACTTCAGGATATAGAGGTAGAAATTTTCGAATTCGCTCTGAAGAACCTGGTAGGAAAAAGCGATTTGCTTAAAAATGCGGAAATAAAGTTGAGGATAGAAGAGACTCTTCTCAAATGCAGGGCATGTGGAAAGGAATGGAGTTTGAAAGAAACAAAGAACATTGATGAAGATGTTAGGGAGGCTATCCATTTCCTTCCGGAGCTTTCGCATTCATTCATAAGGTGCCCATATTGCGGTAGCATGGATTTCGAGATAGTAAAAGGAAGGGGCGTATCAGTAGATTCTATATCCGGTGAGAAGGATGGATCCGAGAACTAGTGTCATAGGCAAGAGATTAGAAGGAGTGAAAAGAATAATAGCAGTATCAGGAGGAAAGGGAGGGGTGGGGAAGAGTGTCACATCCTCTCTCCTTTCCCTAGCTCTTTCAAGGTGCGGTAAGAGGGTAGGTTTGCTAGATTTGGATCTCTCTTCACCATCTGATCACATCATACTTGGAATAAAGGGTTTGTATCCAGAGGAGGAAAACGGGATCATCCCTCCAGAGTTTCACGGAGTAAGATTCATGTCGGTAACTCTGTTTGCCAAAGATGAACCCACGCCTTTGAGAGGAGATGATATAACCAATGCAATAAGAGAGTTGCTATGCATAACAAGATGGGAAAATCTAGATTTTTTGATCATAGATATGCCTCCTGGGATGGGTGACGAGCTTTTTGAGACCATTGAGTTGCTAAAAAGATGCGAGACCATCTTGGTAACCATTCCATCAAGAGTAGCGTTTGAGACGGTAAAGAAGCTTTCTTTAGTTTTGAGGGAAATGAGATCCCCGATTATTGGGGTTATTGAAAACATGAAAAGAGAAGAAAATGATTTCATTCAAAGAAGGTGCAAAGAAATCAACCTTAATTATCTCGGTAGCATCAGGTTCGATGAGAAGCTGGAGGATGCGATAGGGGATGTTGAGAAGATTATGGAAACCAAAGTTTATAGAGATGTGCTACGGATAGCAGAAACTCTCAAGGAGGAACAAAAAGGTTGAGTTCGCTGTACTTAACACCTTTCAAAGATTGTATCTTCTCTGCAAAGCTTTTGATCTCTATAGTCTTCCCTTCAACCACCAAAATTTCTAGGCAGTTCCTTTCATCTAGGTGGATATGCATTGTTGATCTGACCTTTGAATGTTGAGAATGCTGGATATGCAGAAGTTTGTGAGTAATATCGTTGAAATCATGATCATACACTATGGATATAACTCCAACAACCCTTTTCTCTGGTTGAGATATCTCTTCCTCCACGAGTAATCTTCTTATCAGATCTCTGATGGCTTCAGATCTATTCGAGTAACCTCTCTTTTTTATAATCTCATCAAATCTCTTTAAAAGGTCTGGATCTAGGGATACGCCAAATCTAACCACGCCTGCCATGAAATACATAATTCATTACATCCCTCAAAACTGTTTTGCAAGATGATTTTTTTATGTCAAGCGATTTTTTTGGTAGTTTCAGCCAAGTGGTAAAAGGAAAATAAAGAATCCTATAAATGCTAGGAGCATCCCTCCAATGCTGGTAAAAGAGGGCATGGTAGTTATCAAAAAGTATAGCCCTATTATCATAGTGACTAAACCGGCCATATGTATGAACACTTTAATGGTAATGTTTTTACTGCAAGCGTTTCGCACCATGTTGTATATCACTGCATAAAGCCATGCTACAAATCCACTTGTACCAACAGCTACACTCATCTGCTATCAAATGAAATTAATAGATTCAGGATTATATATTACTTTCGTTAAGTATTTCGTTTTTCCTCCCAACATTCAAAGAATAGATGCAGAGGAGGAGCTTAAGAATTATCCAAACAGTACCTTGCATTCAAGGTATTAAATAATAGTACAAAGATGGGTTGATATATGGGATTTTGGTCATGGCTGTATCGAAATCTGAAAGATGCTAGCTTAATGAAAAAGGTGGGAATATTCCTGTTGGGATTCTCAGGAAGCACAATAATTATTATGTTAGCAGTTTTCTACATATCATCACTAATTTTCCGCTATTATCGATCTTTCATTGTTCCTTCGATCACAGGAACGCTTCTCATCCTTTTCTATTCCTTAATAGTTCCTTTCATGTTTTTCTATTGGCTTTACATTATATTTTATAAGGTGCCAAAGAAACCCTGAAAGGGTATGGCGAAGCTAATCGTGGACCCTTATTAAGAGCACCGTGTTATTACGTAGTACATCTGAAGGTGAGAAATCGACCCATCTATAGATGGTGAAACATCCATATTCTAAAAACGCATGATTTCTTAGAACGAATCCATCTATTTTACAAATCCCACGAATCGTTCCACTTTTTCACTCCACATATTCACTCGTAGAAAAGGCTTCTTGCAACATTCATCATCTGACCATCCAAACAGCACAGGCAATCGAATTATTTAAAAGACAGAACACGATATCAACCCCATCGAAGGATAAGGAGGTGCAAAATATGGTATTTGATCCCCAGGACAACATATTCATGCTCGCTGGACCAGTAAAGATCCATCCAAGGGTTCTCAAGGCAATGAATACCCCATCAATAGGTCATCGAAGCCCGGAATTTACAGAAGTCAATAAAGAACTCAGAGAACTCA
>CAZGUO010000034.1:0-8759 GCA_964529185.1 uncultured Thermoplasmatales archaeon | reverse complement strand
AAGGAGATTGATCTCTCCCATCCATACATCGAGATTAGCTTCTCTCACATCCTCTGGCTCTATCTTGGTTTTTCCGTTCTGTTCTGCCATTGCAGCGGAATTCCTCAACAGATCTATGGCTGTTCTCATGTGTCCCCTGCTTCTTATAGAGATATCTGCAATAAGAGAAAGTACTTCCTCATCGAATGTCCCCTCATACAGAGCTTCACTTGCCCTGTACTGAAGTATCTCTACCATTTGCTCATGGGTATAGGGTTGAAGATAAACTATCGCCTTTTCTGCGAATGTGCTCCAGGTTGCGTCATCGTTTATTATTTGCTTCAGAATGTTAGGATCTCTGGTTATTGCAATGTACCTGAGCTTTCTTCCATACTCGGATCTACGGGACAGAGTATAAAGAAAATGGACAAGATCATCTGCAAGGATACCTTCAACTTCATCAAGTATTACAGTTATCTTATCTGGAAGATACTCCCACAGCTTTCTACTGGGAAGTCCAGCTGTATTGAAGTTTGGCCTCGCCTTTGTCAGAATGTTCTCAAGTATTGCATGCTCTGATCTGTTCATAAAACAGTTCACGTAGATAGCATCTCTGAAGAGATATTTGGCAAGCATGGTTTTCCCTGTACCTATCTCTCCGGATAGCAAAACCTTCCCTCCACTTGCCATCAGTGCCTTTAAGATGCTTATCTCCCTGTCCCTACATAGAACCTTGGAAGGCACATAGGATATATCCAGTTTGCTTCTGCTCTTTATTATTGGCATCGTTTACAGTTAATCGCAAGGGGATTTAAGATTAGGCCGAAAAGTTTTTAAATGGTCTTATGCCCCCTCCCTTCATTTATAAACCCAGGGTGAAATTACAAGTACAGAAACTGAGGGTCAAAGAACCTGCATGTATAGTATAGGGCCCTAAGGTGGGCACATGCAGGTTAATGCTCCTCACCTGTCCCATCCTCCCCGCCGCCCTCCTTTTATTTTTTCAAAACCTCTTGGAACCTTTTTGCATCATCAAACATGTAGATGTTATTGAATAACACATAGATCTCTCGAGCATTCAAACTCTCGAGATAATCTTTGAGTTTGTTCAAATCCTCTTCCTTGTATTTGTATCTGTACATCTTATCTCCAGGTGGGGAACCGTGCAGTCTAAAGTAAGCGGTTTTTTCTATGTAAGATGGTTTTGCTGCAAACGGATCTCTGCAATCTATGAGTTCATATTCTCTACATAGTCTCTCTATATTCTCATCTGTCCAGCCCCTCAACTCGACAGCTATCTCTAGACCTTCTCTTTCTATGCTTGAGAAGAAGTTTTTTGCATTTTCTATGTTTTCCTTGCTATCCTTGAAGCTTTTTGGAAGCTGTAGCAAACATATCCCTGCATCTAACACATGGCATGCCTTCTTGGTTATTTCCCATGACTCAAACACCTCTGTACTGGGCTGAAAATTACCATACCTTTCATCTCCCTTGAGTGTGATTCCGCTTCTTTTCCATGTTGGACTGGTTATTGGATGGGTAATCCCTTGAAATCCTTTGACTGCAAACTCGAAATCGTCCGGTGCCTCCTGGCGCCACTTCTTTAGAGTTTCTTCGGGTACAATCTTATAAAATGTCTGCTGGATCTCTACAAGTTTAAACTGCTTGAAATATTCTTTTCTTCCCTTTGCAAAGCCACAGCATCCTACCTTGATCATTGTTTTTTCGATATTTGATAAGATTTAAAAAAGTGATTGCCATTTTGCTAGATCATGGTGGGGAGGAACAACGATAGGATTGTGACTATTGCGTTTATCATCATTCTCGTTATAGCGATTTGTGCCTACGTATATGTGAGTATCCCAAAGTCTCAAGAGAACATTGCAGAGAAACCTTCTCAGCCAACATATGCGTTGACAATAAAATGCGGAAATACCACTAAGAGCTATACTCTTGATGAGATAAGGAATATGCCGAGTGTATCTGGCTATGGAGGTTATGTAAAGAAGAGTAACGTAACGATTGGACCAGACCTCTACAAAGGAGTCTCTGTAAAGTATCTCCTTCAAAACCTTTCCTTACCGGAGAACTATTCTATAGCGGTTATTGCTAGCGATGGATACGCAAAGAATTTCTCCTTTGATGTCATAAATGGAAATGTTGAAATCTATAACGAGAGTGGAAGCTACATAGGAGTTGGAAACGTTACCATGATTCTAGCATACGAGAAAAACGGAAACCCTCTCTCAGAGGATGAGGGGGGACCGCTAAGGATAGCATTTGTAAGTGATAACAATTATCTTACATCATCGAGTCTGTGGATTAAGAACGTGGTCTCTATAGATGTAAAGAGTGGCTAGGTATCAAAATTTCTTCATTATGTAATCTATCATGGACTCAAATATTGCCTTTCCGTCACCATCTGTGGTTAGATCTTTTCTGGTCCAGTCTGGATGCTGGAATCCATAGAATACTCTCTCTGGATGTGGCATCATACCAAAGACGTTTCCTATATAATTGCATATACCCGCTATATTATCAACAGATCCATTTGGATTCCAAGGATATCCTGCTAGGTTTCCTTCTGGATCTACGTATCTAAAAACGATCTGATCGTTTTCCTCCATCTCTTTTATTATCTTCTTCTCTTCTCCTATCGGGAATACCAACTTTCCCTCAGCGTGTGCCGATGGAATAAGCCTAATCTCTCCTTTTCCTATCTTTCTAGTAAAGATGCACTTCCCTCTGTTATCATGCCTTAGATATGTTGGTCTGCATTCAAATCTGTTTGAATCATTAGTCATGAGACAGGCTTTTGGATAATCGCTTATAATCTCTTTTATCCCTGGTAGTAGACCGAGCTCGATCAAGACTTGGAAACCATTGCATACCCCCAATATAGGATATTCCTGTTCTACATATTCCCTGAGATCTTTGAAAAGTCTACTCTTGATTCTTGCAGCAAATATCGCTCCTGCCCTAATGTAATCTCCAGCAGAAAAACCTCCAGGGATCATTATGCATTGATAGTCGAAAAGAGATCTTTTCTCTTCCTTTTCACAGTCTATGCCTAATAACTGCTTGAGGTGGACAAATTCTGGGTTAACACCTAATCTTCTAAATGCGTCAAAAGATTCCTGCTCGCAGTTTGTCCCTTCTATCCTAAGAATAGCTACCTTGATATCTTCCTTTTTCATACCATATCCAGCATATAGCAAATTGGTTTTTAATACTAGTTGTCTTAAGTGAGTTTTGTTACACAAAATATATAAATTGAAATTTCTTTAGAGTGACTGCAGGGAGGGGTATAATGGGATGCGTGGTGGATGAGGATCTCATCACGAACGTTAAACTGGATTATATTCAGGATTTTGAAATGATGTTTGATGTGATGAGGTTAGAGAGACCGAGAGAGTCAGCAGTATACTACACGATTCTTGTTGTGGACAATCCTAAAGAATTTTCAGATTTCCTCAGAATATCTGAAAAATTAGCAAATATATCACGGCGCCCCCTGGAGGCGGGAAGGACATGTCTTTTCAGGAATGGTCTTATTGCTAAGGTTTTGTTCTCAAGCGAGAGTAACGAGGATGAGTTTGGGAGGGAGAGGTACCTGCCCGTAAGTCCAAGGGTTATATGGGAAGAAACGAAGGATAGGCTTAAGCCTCTGATAAGTGAGGATACTTTCCAGAATATTGAAAAACACTTGGGCGAGATCATATCGATGTACAACCAAAATTTTAAGACCTATGGTATAAAGCTCAAGAGAAATGGAAACGTAACTCTACAGCACAGTAAAAGATGGATATTCTATATGATGCTCAATAACTCTCTGGAGAAAGGGGAGGATATAAAGATATACATGGGTGGAGAGGATCTTTCGGAAGAGGATACAGCAAGATATCTGAAGAAGTTTCTGGAGTTGAGTAAAAAGGTGAGGGTCATCATCGAAAAGGAGGAAAATCTCTCAACTGTACTGAGGCTTAAGGAAGAGTTCAAGGATAAACTGGATGTGAGATATTTTCCTAACGAGGTTACGGGTTTCTTTAGAAACTTTGTTTTTGGTAAAGAGTTTGCGTTTACAGGAATCAAGATACTATCGGAAGAGGAAAATTTGTCCTATGTTGGCACAGCTTATGTTGATCTTGAGCATATAGACGAGATCAGCAGAAAGTTTGAAAATCTATGGAATCTTGGCAAGCCTGTCTAGATTCTCCTGAAGAGAAAATGAGAGTGCGATCATTGCTGATGATATTGCAGAGTCCGTAGCTATCGTTACCCCTGGGCAAAGATCGACAACAAGATTTGCGAATCTGTAAATTCCAGTGGGTATTCCCTCTCTCGATCCAATCAAAAAGTTCGTCCTTTTACCCTTTATAACCATTCTTGCCATCTCTCCAGATACTTTGCTAACAGGTCTTCCTTCTGGCTCAAAGATGATTATGTTTTCTTCTTTTCTCTCCCTCACTAATTCATACAGGTTCTGAACATAGGTTTCGACTCTTCTGGGTTTGTGAGAGTACACCCTCTTCTGTATCTGATATCTGCTCTCTATCCCTTGATGGATGCCATCGAGAAATTCCCTTAGCTCATCAGCTCTGCAGGGACCTATAGGAGATATGATCAGTTCTCCAACCTCAAACGTCTGGGCTTCGCGACCTATCCTTACTCCCATTTCTTTTGGCGCCGGAGATTTTCCAAGGTATGGCATCTGAACAATGCTCACCTTCTGGAAGAAATTCCTGATCTCTATCTTCTCTCTGCTCTTCTTTTTTGGAAAAAGCTTTCCATCAACTATACCGATGTAAGCATGCTTATCAATTATCTCGACAAAAACTACCTTTTCAGGGAAATCCAAATCAACCTTGCATCCGGTTAGCTCTTTTAGTTTTGCTCCTACCAGCACATTTACATCTATACTTGAGAAATCGTGCTTTCCTCTTCTTGTTGTTCTCACAGCAAAGCTTGTGGTATTTTTAAGGAGGGGAGCTATTTTTTCGCTACACTTGACTACACTATCTAAATTTGCCTCACATTCCGCTACAACAGGAAAGACTTTTTCTACCTCAGGTATCTGTTTCAAAATCTCTGAAGTAATATTATCCACATCTGGAGATTCAACAAGAACGATGCCCAAATAGCCAGAAGGTTTGGGATAAGTGCTGACATTGGGAAAAAGTTCCTCAATCAGAGTGGAAACAACTTTTTCATAGCCACGCAAGGTTTTTACAATGATACTGACTTTTGCTCGAGAGCCCATGGTTAGCCTCTTTGGAAGTAAATTTTGCACTTTTAAGTCTTTATACATCTAGAAGTGATTTCTCTTCTCTCACTTTATCTGGTAAAAATCTTCTGAATAAATCCATTGCATAATCTCTCCCTTGGTTTGCAAGTTTAGCACTAAGATTTGTGGAAAATTTGATCTTTCTTGCCCTCAAAGATCTATTTTCTGAAGAGATCCTGATCTGGAAAGATCTCTTTCCAAAAACAACCTCTTCCACTTCCTTTAGAGGGATGTAGAAATTGTTTCCGCTGTATGAAGAGAGTTTGGTGAGATCGTCTTTGAGAATATCCAGCTCTTCGTCTTTCCTCCTCAACCTTCTATTTAGTACGATGTTACCTGGAATAAGCGATTCAGGACTTGGATATCTTGGTCTCATATCCAGATAGCAAAAGATGATGTAGTTATCAGTGAAAAACAAATTGTAAATGAAACCGCCAGGCACCATCTCTAGAAACTTGATTTCACTGAGAATGGTCTCTCTCGGAGAAAAATCTGGAATAGATGAAGGCTTTTTGTATCCTCCCGTGGATACCAATCCCCTCCCTGCCATATACACAACTATCGCAGAGATTATTACCATGCCAAAAAGGGCGATGCTAACTATAAGAGTCATTATAGGTGCCAGGGTAGGATTCCTAGGCATCAATAATGGTGTAGATATTGCTAAAATGATAAAGGTAAGGGCGAGGACAATAAGGATTATTGTGCCCTTTGATGAAGCTTTAAACTCTGATTTGCAGTACGGGCAATAAAATCCGGTCCAGATAGACTTTGTTACCGCAATTTCTACAGGTCCTCGCCATCTCTCACTACCTGTTTTTGGTAAATACTCGCACTTGATAAATCTTCCTTATGAGATAGAAATGAGGGAAATGCTCCCGCCGGGATTTGAACCCGGGTCCACGGCTCGAGAGGCCGTTATGATTGGCCGGGCTACACCACGGGAGCATTTACCCTTTAGAGGAGACTTTTACCATGGTTATTGTGTCCTCGTTTTTTATGTTTTCATCGATGGGTATGGGTTTATCCTTCCTTAGCAGTATCACTTCATCCGGTCTTAAACCCAGAGACCTCACAAGATCCTCTGCTTTTCCAGTGAAATCTTTTCTAAGTACTCTGTTTTCTGGTAGTAGCCTTATCTCCATGAACCGATAGGGTAATATAAAACCCTTAGATTAAATTTTTGTAAAAGCTGGGGTAGCCTAGCCAGGCCAAGGCGGCGGCCTCGAGAGCCGCTGGTGCGAGAGCACCACAAGGGTTCAAATCCCTTCCCCAGCGCTTCTTTACGGCACATTTATTAATAACCTAGACTCTACTGAAATAAGATGGAGGGTGAGGAGAGAGCCAGGGTCATTACCAGTTTGTCTTTCAATCCGAAGATAGCCTATTTTTCCATGGAGATATTCGTTGATAGTAGGATTCCAACATACAGTGGCGGTTTGGGTGTTTTGGCTGGAGATATGATAAGGACTTTTGCTGATCTTAATATACCGGCAGTTGCTGTAACTCTTCTATCTGAAAAAGGCTATTTTTATCAGGAAATAACAGAAGATGGCAGACAGATAGAAAAACCAGAAGACTTCGATCCCAGGGAACATCTTGTACTTATAGCAAAAGATGTAACTGTTAAGATAGCTGGAACCGATGTTAAGGTGAGGCCTTGGTGTTACTTTGTGAGAGGGATATCTGGCTACAAGGTTCCGGTTATTTTTCTGGATACGAATCTGGAAGAGAATGGTAAATGGGAGAGGAAGCTAACGAGTTATCTCTATGGTGGTGACTCAGATTACAGGCTCGGACAAGAGATCATCCTGGGCATAGGGGGGATGAAGGTACTAAAAGCTCTGGGATTTTACTCTATCTATCGCTTTCATATGAATGAAGGGCATGCCAGTTTTTTAGCTCTCGAACTGTACAAAAGAACAAAGAATGTCGATTTTGTTAGGAAACAGTGCGTATTCACAACCCATACACCTGTCAGAGCTGGACATGATCTATTCGACTTGGATAGAGTTTTGCACTTCCTAGGAGATTTCCCCGAGGAGATCATTCCTCATGTTACGACAGACGGAAAGCTAAATATGACAAAGCTGGGTATGTTCTTCAGCCACTACATAAATGGAGTTGCAAAGAAGCACAGGGAAACTTCCATGGGCATGTTTCCCCACTATTCTATTGATTCTATAACGAATGGGGTACATTCCTTAACATGGGTATCAGAACCTTTTCAGGAGATATTTGATAGATATATGCCCGGCTGGCGTATGGATCCTTACATACTAAGGTCTGCTTCGGGAATACCAAATGATGTGATATGGGAAGCTCATCTTAGAGCTAAAGAAAAACTGATCAATTTCGTGAATGAGAGATTTGAACAAAACTTTGATATGGATAAATTTACCATAGGTTTTGCTAGAAGGATGACAGCCTATAAGAGGCCCTATCTCCTTTTTTATAATCCAGAAAGGCTAAGAAAGCTTGGTGAAAAGTTTGGTGGTCTACAGATCGTATACTCTGGAAAGGCACATCCCAAAGATGTTGAGGGAAAGGAAATTATAACGAAGGTTATAAAGATCGGAAGGAGCTTGAAACCTGAAATCAAGTTCGTGTTTATCCCAAATTACAACCCAGATATAGCCAAGCTATTGGTGAGTGGTGTAGATCTTTGGTTGAATACTCCAAGGATACCAATGGAGGCTTCTGGCACATCTGGTATGAAGGCTGCTCATAATGGAGTTCCTCAGCTCAGTACACTTGATGGATGGTGGAAAGAAGGATACATCGAAGGTGTTACCGGGTGGGCAATAGGTAGAGAGGATCAAGAATCTGATGATGCGAGAGATAGTAGAGATATGTACGATAAGCTCGAGTATAGGATATTGCCCATATTTTACAAGTATAGGGAAAGGTGGACAGAGATAATGAAAAATTGTATAGCCTTAAACGCTTCTTTCTTCAACACGCAAAGGATGGTTGAGCAATATGTACTGAATGCCTATTTCTTGTAACGATAGAGATATATATTTGATAAGAAATTTGGACTTTGTAGTTTTAGTTTGTGTGGAGGTAGGAATGAGTGTAACAAAGATGTTTGGTGAGAGTGCAGGCAAGATATGGAGATTCTTGGAAGAGAAAGGGAGATGTTCCGAATCTAAAATCAAAAGGAAAACAAAGCTTAGCAATGAGGAATTCTATGGCGCTATTGGCTGGCTCGCAAGAGAAAATAAGATAAGAAAGTTTGGTAGATTTTACGAGCTTGGCAACACTAACCTTGTCTGGGATATAGGGAGCAGGGCTGGAAGGGTGTGGAGAACCCTTAACATATGGGGGGAACTGACAGAGGATGAGCTTGCAGAACTTCTGGATATGGACAAAAAGGAAGTTTTGTCCGCTCTTGGTTGGCTTGCAAGAGAGGGTAAGGTAGAATTTGTTAACGGTAGGTGGATGTTAAAGTGAAGGAGAAAACGAAATGAAAATCGCCATGATAGGATGGGAA
>CAZGUO010000033.1:0-8763 GCA_964529185.1 uncultured Thermoplasmatales archaeon | reverse complement strand
TTTTTACCTTACTTTTATATAGGCATTCTTTTTATCTGAGACAGAATGGTAGTAGAGAATATACTGATTAATGCATCCCTCTTCATAGTGAGTATAATTTTCTTGTACAAAGGATCAGATATACTGGTAGAGGGGACCTCAAAAACCGCTCTCAGATTGGGCGTATCCTCTTTAATAATCTCGCTAACCATAGTAGCCTACGGAACATCCGCGCCAGAGTTTGCAGCATCTTCCATCGCATCATATCAATCTCATTCCTCCCTCTCTTTAGGGAATATAATAGGATCCTGTCTTGCAAATCTCCTCCTGGTACTGGGCATAAGTTCCTTTATAAGACCAATATCAGTAAGTCTTGGAATAATCAGGAGGGAGTTGCCGATATTGACATTAGCTACAACTTTACTCCTAATATTCTCTCTGTCTAGAAATTTGGGTAGATTAGCTGGGATGGTTTTTCTGATGGCTTTCGTTCTCTATATTGTTTTCTTCATCCAGGCAGCAAGGAAGGAGAGAGTGGAAGTTGGTTTTTTGAAAAGAAATGATGGGAGTTTATTGAAGTATGTGTTTTTTATAGTTATTGGATTGGTTTTGGTAGTCGTTGGCGCCCATTTTCTAGTAAGCTCGGCTGTTTATTTTGCCACACTTTTTGGAATACCAGAGTTTTTGATAGCCATATCTATGGTTGCCGTAGGTACATCTTTGCCAGAATTAGCGGTATCTGCAACCGCCTCCATCAAAGGAGAAGCAGATATTTCTCTTGGAAATCTCTTGGGATCGAATGTATTCAATGTATTACTCATACTTGGAGTATGCTCCCTCATCAATCCCATACCCATTGACCTGAAATCTCTTCTCAGCGAAGTATTCCTATTAATCATAACTCTGTTACTGTTCCCTATATTCTACACAGGGAGAAAGATATCTAGACTGGAGGGATTGTTTTTAGTTTTGCTATATGCTCTCTACATATTATTTATCTTTTTTGGCTGAATGAAACATCTCGATTTTCTTCAACTTATACCGATTTAGAGCTTTCTCAGGTATAAGTCTTAAGTCGCTCTTTACACGATTTCGCACCGAAGCCGGTATTGATGGAGATATTCAAAACCCATGTATAAAAATAATGACTGGGAAGTTTACATCTATAATCTGACATCTTGCATTTCCAACGCATTTTTATTTAGGATAATTTTATATTCTTCAAATTATTTATCATCCAGCAGGGATAGAATGCTAAATTATAGGTACATATTTACTTTGACTTTGTTAGTAACCCTGACAGCGATTTTATTTGTTAGTGTTCCAATTTCATCAATGACCACATCTACTGATGTGTTGAATTCTTCCAACAGAAATTTCTGTAAAGGTAGCAAGATAGTGATTCCTATAGATTTCGAAACGATTCAAGAGGCTTTGGATCATGCGCCTCCAGGAAGCAGGATTCTCTTGTTAGAAGGAGTTTACAAAGAAAATGTAATCATTCGTAAGAGAGTGCATCTTGTAGGTGTTTATCCTGAAGCGGTAGTGATAGATGGAGGTAGGTGTGGCAAGGATACCATCTACATCAAAAGTGATGGGGTTATTATAGAGAACATCACCATCAGAAATGGCTGGAGCAAAAATGATGGGTTGTGGGATATATCTGGTATAAGGATCTCTGCATCCAATGTGACGATCAGAAACTGTATAATAAGAGATAACCGCCTTGGTATAAATATAATGGTCGGATCCCGTAATATCACGATAGAGAATAATAGGTTCTTTGGTGATGGCATCTTTATAGGTAACTATATTGGAAAATGGCATATAGGGAAGAAAGATTTCTATCATAGAATCTCGAATAACTCCGTGAACGGAAAACCTCTCCTGTATGTGAGGGACAAAAGAGATCTTGTTTTACAGGATGATATAGGATCTGTAATCCTCGTAAATTGTAGTAATGTATCTATCGCAGGAAGTCATTTCAGTCTGACTGACTTCCCTGTCATCTTAGCGTATTGCAACAATTGCAGAGTAGAAGGCATCACTGTATCGAATACAGACGGTGAGATCATCTTACTCAACTCGAGTTCATGCATTCTTAAAAATATCAAATCAGAGAAAAACTTAGTTGGTATATGTCTGGATACAGGATGTTGCAATAACATAGTGGAGAAAAATGAGATCTCTGGATGTTGGATGGGCATCGAGATATTGGGCGAGAGTCACAACAACTATATCTGCAACAACTATATCCATAATAACTATCAGGGTATTGTTATTGGATCGTTTTATGAAAGATGGTCACCAAAGGAAAACGTCATTGAAGGAAACAAACTTTGTAAGAACTTTGTGGGAATCTCTCTAACAAAAAATGCAACTTTTAACCTGATAGAAAAAAACACCATGGTGGGAGGGTTAATAGGCATAATCCTTAAACATTCAAGTTACAATGTTATTACAAGAAACATCATTAAGAGGTGTATCATAAAAGCGACATTTGTAGATTGCTCACAGAATGAATGGTATATGAATTACTGGGGTAGAGGAAGGGTTATTTCCAAAGTCATACTCGGTCTGAGGTCGATCGGAAGGATTAAGATGCCCTGGATTAATCTTGATCTAAAGCCTCTGTGGTGGCCCATATAATATCTAAGTAGGAAGAATGATCCAAGAGATTGTAGAGAGTCCGTTGAAGTAACTAACGAGAGGAAGCAAAAGGAGAGTCAACCTTCTTCAGGATAAACCCCTCCATCGTGTATATCTCTTTAAAGCCGATTTTTTGTACATTCTGCGATGAGATAGATAAGGATGGAATGAGCTATTTCATTACCACAAGTTTCTCTATTTCCAGATGATAATAATATTAAACATTTGCCAACCTCATTTTTCTTTGAAAGTTTAAGGATATACCCCTCCTTCCAGCCACTTTCCGTTCTAAAGTATTATGAACGTCTTTTTGTATGGTGGCATTAGTCCTTTCAGATCTTGCAGTCTGGCAAGTCTGACTTTAAGTTTGCCATTTCCAGCCATTGATTCTGATACACTAATCTGTACAATTAAAAGTTTATTATCTGTAAATACCAGTCTAAATAGAAGACCAAATCATCGATTTTATCGTTTACATCTAGAATATCAAAAAGTCTTATTATCAAAAAACCAATGCACCAGAGATGATTGTTGTAAAGTTGGGCGGAAGCGTTATAACCGATAAGAGTGCAGAAAACAAAGCCAGAAAAAAAGTGATCAAAAGACTGACACGAGAAATCGGTTTAGCAAAAAAGGATCTGATACTTGTGCACGGCGCCGGCTCATTTGGACATACGTATGCAAGCAAGTATAACTTGAGCGAGGGTTTTATGAAAAGAGAACAACTTAGGGGGTTTCATATCACCCATAGCAGTGTAAGAGAACTGAATAAGATAGTGATGGAGTACCTTTATATCAATAACGTTTTCTCTGTATCCATACCCCCAATATCTTTTGTCAAAATGCATGGGGGTGACTTGAAATATATGGATTTTGGTACATTTGAAGATGCAATTCATTTAGGTTTAATGCCCGTAACATTTGGTGACGTTGTGTTTGATGATGAAAAGGGTTTTGCAATATGCTCTGGAGATCTGCTGGTTCTTTACTTATCCAGATATTTCCAGCCAGAGAGAGTAATCTTTGTTATAGATGAGGATGGCATATTCGATAAAGATCCGAAATCTTCGGATGCACACCTTATTGAAGAAATAGATGCCAGGAATCTTCCATCTGCTGAAGGATCTCGTTACACAGACGTAACTGGAGGAATGGGTGGGAAGATAAAGGTTATCAAAAGTATAGCGGAAGAGGGGATCGATGTTTTTATCATAAATGGTAATAAGAGGGATAGGTTATACAGGTGTTTGATTGGAAAGAAGGTAAAAGGAACCCATGTTGTGGGAGAGAAAACATGAACCAGACGGAAAGGAGAAAGGCGGAGCATGTCGATATAGCTATTAACGAGGATGTGAGAGCAGACTACAACTTCTGGGATGATGTCAAGCTTATACATAACGCATTACCAGAGATAGACATTGATGATATCGATACGAGCTGTTATTTCTTGGGCAAAAAACTTGATGCACCGTTGATAATATCGGGCATGACCGGTGGATACAAGGGTGGGAAGAAGATAAACGAAACCCTAGCCAAAGTGGCAGAGAAATACCAGATAGGTATGGGTGTAGGTTCCCAGAGATCTGCACTTGAAAACAAAGGTCTCGAGGAAACATACAGAGTGATTAAAGACTTTGATATACCACTAAAGATTGCAAACATAGGCGTATCTCAGATAGCAAGGTGGAATAGAAGAGAACTTGTAGAAAATATCGATAAAGTTATCAAGATGATAGATGCTGATGTTTTGGCTATCTGTTTAAACTTTCTTCAAGAGGTGATTCAGCCAGAAGGAGAGGCTTTTGGAAAAGGTTGCATAAAATCAATAGAGATACTAACGAGAGAATTTGATACTCCCATAATGGTAAAAGAAACTGGGGCAGGGATATCGAGAAATGTTGCAGAGAGGCTGTTAGATTTAGATATAGATGCGATTGATGTTGGAGGATATGGTGGAACCAATTTTGCTGCGATAGAATACTACAGAGCAAAAAGGATGAAAAACTGGCTATATGAGAGACTTGGTAAAACATTCTGGAATTGGGGGATACCTACACCTCTCTCTCTAATAGATGTTGTCGATGTTGTAAAAGGAAAACTGGAAGTAGTGGCTACAGGTGGTATAAGGAATGGACTAGATGTTGCGAGAGCCGTCGCGCTTGGTGCAGACTGCGCTGGCGTAGCGTATGTGATGTTAAAGGAAGCTATCAATGGGTTAGATAGTGCGATGAAAGAGATGCAAGCTATTGTAGAGGAATTGAGAACCGCCATGTTTCTTGTTGGCTCAAAGAATATAAGTGAATTGAAAGAGGCTGAGGTGGAACTATGGATCTGATCGAAAGGTTTGCGGATAGGATTGAAGAAGTGAATAGGCAGATAGACAAATTGTTGAGGGTTAGAGAACCGGAAAATCTCTATCTTGCAGCCAGGCATCTGGTTCTAGCGGGAGGCAAAAGATTACGTCCTCTGTTATCTATGCTTTCTACAGAAATAGTTGGGGGAGAGTGGAAGAGAGCCATCCCTTTTTCTGTTGCCCTTGAACTGATGCACAATTTTACCCTTATACACGATGATATAATGGATAAAGCTAGTATGAGAAGAGGTATAGAAACTGTTCACGTGAAGTTTGGAGAGTCAACTGCGATAATAGCTGGAGATTTCCTTTTCGCAAAGTCATACGAGGCTCTCCACGATTTGGATGTTGAACTTATGCATTTCAAGAGATTGAACGAGATCCTAACGAGATGTATAGAAGAGATCTGCGAGGGGCAGGAGATGGATATGGACTTCGAAAAGAGAGAACGTGTCAGTGAAGAAGAGTATATTGAGATGATCAACAAAAAGACTGCCGCCCTTTTCTCCTGTTCAGCTGAGGGAGGAGCAATAATTGGTGGTGGTAGTGAAGAAGAGATAAAGAGATTAGCAGAGTATGGAAGATTTCTGGGGTTGGCTTTTCAGATATGGGACGATTATCTAGATCTAAAAGGCGAAGAGAGGGAGTTTGGGAAGAGGATAGGCAATGATATAAGGGAAGGAAAAAAGACTCTAATGATCATACACGCTCTATCAAGAGTAGACGAGGATGAGAAGAGAATAATACTTTCTGTGCTGGGTAAAAGCGATGCAAGTGATGAGGAGGTTAGGGAGGTTATAGACATATTAGATTCTGTTGGTTCCCTGAAATACTCGAAAGAGAAAGCCTTGGAGTTTTCCAGAAAGGCAAAGGAACTCATCAGGTCATTCCCTGAGAGTGAGACTAGGAAATACATGGAGGAGTTTGTAGATTATTGTGTGATTAGGAAAAGGTAAGATGGAAGAGATAGAGAGACTAGCAAAAAAATATGCTTTGCAGAATGCGGTACAGCATGATGGCAAGGCGAATGTAAAAGCGGTTATAGGCAAGATATTGGCTGAGAGGAGGGATTTGAAAAGAGAGATAAAGTCTGTGATGGAAATCGTGGAAAGGATTGTCGGGGAGATAAATGATCTATCTATTGAAGAGCAGAGAAAGATGTTGAGCGAGATAGAACCTGGACTTTTGGTTAAGAGAAAGAAAAGGAAAGAGATCTCTCTTCCTCCATTACCATATGCGGAGCATGGAAAGGTCGTTACGAGATTCCCTCCCGAACCCAATGGCTACCTTCATATAGGGCATGCAAAGGCTGCCTTCATAGATTATGAGTATGCGAGGATGTATGATGGCATCTTTATACTTAGATTTGATGACACAAATCCCGAGAATGAGAAGCTGGAATACTATGAGGCGCAAAAGGAAGATTTGAAATGGCTGGGAATAGAGTGGGATAGGGAATACTGCACTTCTTCGAATCTCCCTACGCATTACAGGCTTGCGGAGAAGCTGATTTCTCAAGGAGATGCCTATGTTTGCGAATGCGATCCAGAAACTATAAAGAAAAACAGATTTATCGGTATGGCATGCAAATGTAGAGAAAGGGATAAAGAGGAGAATCTTTCCCTATGGAAAGAGATGCATGCAGATATCGAAGAAGGTAAAGCTGTACTGAGACTAAAAGGAGATCTGAAGAGTAAAAACACAGCCATGAGAGATCCTACCCTTTTTAGAATAATAGATGCAGACCATCCGATTCAAGGCGATAAGTACAGAGTATGGCCAACCTATGATTTTGCTGGAGCTGTAGAGGATTCTCTATCTGGGGTTACACATCCTTTTAGAACAAAGGAATATGAGCTCAGGGATGAGGTGTACTTTTACTTGTTGGATAAACTGGGTCTCAGAAAGCCCCATCTAATGGAGTTTTCCAGATTATCTATTGAGGGTTTTCCTGTCTCCAAGAGGAAGATAAAACCGTTGATCGAAGAAGGGAAGGTATCGGGCTACGATGATATCAGATTGCCCACACTGAGAGGTTTAAGAAGGAGAGGCATAACTCCAGAAGCAATAAGACTGTTTGTTCTCTCCCAGGGAGTATCGAAAAGCGAGTCTACCGTTACTATCGATCAGCTGGAGGCAATAAATAGAAAGATTATAGACAAGCTCTGTAGAAGATTCTTTTTTGTCCCTGATCCTATAAAACTCGAGGTAAAAGGTGCGCCCTGCGTGGAAAAGAGGTTAAGATTTCATCCAACCGAGGAAAAAGGTTACAGGGTGATAAGAACAGGATCCATCTTTTATGTGCCAAAGTCGGATGTTGAGAAGATTGGGATCAACGAAATGTTCAGATTGAAAGATCTGTACAATGTGAGAGTGCTGGATAAGGGAGAGAAGATCGTTGGTGAATTTGCTGGGAATGAGTTAATAAAAGGTGTGGAAAAGATTCAATGGGTGACCGAAGATTCGTTTGAGATATCTGTGTTGGTTCCAGGACCTTTGTTCATAGGTGAAAATTACAATCCAGATAGCTTGAAGGAAGTGAAGGGGCTTGTAGAAAGATCGTTTGAAGATGTCAAGAATGATGAGATCGTTCAGTTTGAGAGGTTTGGATTTGTAAGAGTGGAAAGAAAAGGAAAAGAGATAGTGGGGATTTTCGTGCATAAGTAAAGTATATAAATTTTTTCATGCTTACATAAACTTGGAGGATGGGATGCAATGGAAGGATTGGTATGCCTACTTGATATGCTACAGCATCTTTTCCATGGGTATCTCATGATGATAGAGTTTACACCAAGTTTTGTTATCGGGGTTGGAGTGGTAGCAGTGATGATAGTAGCTGCTATAATAATAACCTTCTTTGCTTTGTGGGGAGGAATAAAATATGTTACTCCAGAAAACGTTCTCGATAAAGAAATTAGAAGAACAATTTACTCCTATATAGATGAATACCCTGGTTCGCATCTCAGAGAGATAGCGAGGGACTTGAACCTTAAGCCCAGCAACGTTGAGTGGCACCTAAGGAAGCTGGAGCAGTGCAATTTGATAAGAAGCAGAAAGATAGGAGGAAAGAAGGTATACTACCTAGTTGAAGGAGGTATACAGGCTAGAAAAAGAGCTATAGCCGAGTCTATACTGAGAAATAAAAATGCCATGAGAATAATGGAATACCTCAAAGATAACCCAGGCAAACATCTCCTGGAGATCGCAAAAGCTCTCAATTTAAATCATCACACTGTAAAGTGGCATTTGAAAAAGATGATCATGGCAGAGATGGTTGAAAGTGATAAGAGCGATTCTGCATATCCAGTATATTTCCCAACAGAGCTTGGCATAGATGCATTAGAAAAAGCAAAATCGATCAGGTTTCATGAACAAATAAGAAAAGTAGGCAGAGGCTCTTAAATCCTGCCTACATCTATAACCTCAGCACTTTCTACCCCTTCTATAGAAGATATGTCTTCCGCTATTGGATCTACGCCTCCTTCTGCGTCTGGAACCACAACTGTAACATCCAAGGCTCTCAAGCCGAAGGCTATGTCCTTTATATCAATTCTAGCCAATCTAGCTGGTTCTTTTATTCTGCTCTTTACCTTGTCTTTGAGTTCTTCCATCTGATTGTCATCTAGTATATTTGTTGGCATCACCCTTATCAAAGCCACTACCTCTCCCATCAAATCACCTTATGGACCTTTAAAACCACATTTCTCACATACATACTCAACACTCTGCTCCCTACAGTTCTCGCACCTACCTATAGGATTGGAGCATATTGGACATGGGAA